>JBJMSU010000008.1:0-22590 GCA_045801465.1 Xanthobacteraceae bacterium
ACGCTTCAGAAAATCCAGTTGAGGCACAAGGCCCGCGCACCAGCCCCGAGCTCCGCAACCGAACCGCGCCTTGCGTCTTTCGGTCGCTGGTGCAATTGAGGGACGGTTCGATGTGAGGAGCGACATGACGGTCGAACGAAAGCCGGTCGCATTCGGCGATCTGCGCGGCTGGATCGCGGCGCTGCAGGCAGCCGGTGAATTCCACGCCATCGACGCCGAAGTCGATTGGAATGTCGAGCTCGGCACCATCCTGCGCCTGGCGCAAGGGCCCGGCAGCGGGCCGGCGCTGATGTTCAACAACATCAAGGGCTACAATCGGCCGGACAGCCGCTGCCGCCGCGTGTTCGGCGGCGGGCTCGCGAGCCATCGCCGCGTCGCCATGATGTTCGGACTTCCCCCCGATGCGCACCCGCGCGAGCTGGTGAAGATCGGCCGCACCATCCTGACCGGAGGCATTGCGCCCAAGATCGTGAAGGATGGACCGGTGAAGGAGAACGTCGTCACCGGCAAGGATATCGATCTCGATCAGTTCCCGACGCCGTATTGGAACCGGATGGATGGCGGCCGCTATCTTCTCACCTATGGCGGCGTGGTCACCAAGGATCCGGAAAGCGGCATCATGAACGTCGGCATCTACCGCGGCATGGTGGCAAGCCGCGATCAGATCCCGATCCTGATGTGGCGCGCCCAGCACATCGGCCACCATGTCACCGCCTGGCAGCAGGGCGGTTCGGCCGAGATGCCGATCGCGGTGGCGATCGGATGGGAGCCCTCGCTCGGCTTCTGCGGCGGCACGCCGGTGCCGAAAGGCGTGTGCGAGTACGACGTCATGGGGGCGATCCGCGGCGCGCCGGTGGAGCTCGTCAAGTGCGAGACCGTGGACCTCTATGTGCCGGCCTCCGCCGAGATCGTGATCGAGGGCTATCTCGGACTCGACCCCGACACCTACGTGATGGAGGGCCCGTTTGCCGAATTCACCGGCTATGTGGCGGGCGATCGCAGCCCGAAGCCGACCATCCGCGTCACCTGCATCAGTCATCGCAACGACCCGATCCTGCGCGGCACGATCGAAGGCGCGCTGCCCGGCAGCTTTTCGGAGAATGCCGTGTGCTCGTCCATCATGCGCGCCGCCACGGCCTGGAACGTGCTCGACCGCGCCGGCGTGCCGGGCATCACCGACGTGTGGTGTCCGCCGGTGCATGCCGGGATCAACCTCCTGATCCAGATGAAGCAGAGCTACCGCAACCAGGCCAAGCAGGCCGCCAACGCCATCTGGGGCTCGTCGGCCGCCCACGTACGCTACAAGCACGTCACCGTCGTCGACGACGACATCGATATCCACGACTACGCGGCGGTCGATTGGGCCATCGCCTATCGGGTCAACGCCGGCGAGGACGATATCGTCATCATGCCGTCGACCTTCGGCGCCGGCCTCGATCCCTCGACCCGCCGGCGCGACCGCAACGCCGCGCTGTTCGGCACCGGCAAATGGAACCGGGTGCTGATCGATGCCACCATGAACCTCGATTACGATCCCGATCCCGATCTCGACGGCGCCCGCTTTCCGCCGACCGTATGGCCGGCCCCGGAGGACGAGGCCGCCGCGCGCGCGCGCTGGGAGGAACTGGGGTTGGGGAAGAAGACACCGTAGGGCGGATTAGCGTCAGCGTAATCCGCCATCGCGCCGGCGGGTTACGCCTTCGGCTAACCCAACCCGCCCTACACGTTGTCCACCGGCGGCAAGTTGAGCGCCGCGTCAACCAGGGCGGTCGCCCGCTTGAAGTCGAAGCTGCGGAAGACGTTCTGCTTCACCAGGAACGACGCGCCGCCGTAGAACTTTTCGTATTGCTGGTGGCGCGAGCCGAACTCGGAGCCGATGAAATCCCAGATGAGCCGCATCAGGGCGACGCGGCTCTTGGCATCGGATGAGGCGGAGCACATGTAGCGCTCGATGTCGCGCGCGATCTCCGGATTGGCGAAATCCTCCGACGAGGACGGCAGCGTGATCATCGCCGACCCGGCGAGCTCGCGGATGATCTCGAGCATGCGGCCGTTGAGCTCCGACTGCAGCGCCATGGCGGCATAGAGCGTGGTCTTCGACGGCCACAATACGCCATCGGCGTCGATGGTGGCGGCGGTCTCGTGCGCCAGCAGCATGGATTCGTAGATCGAGACCAGTGCGGCCAGTTCGCCCATCAGGATCTGCACCGCGGGGTTCGCCTCATTGCCGGTCATCTCGTTCATGCGCTTGGCGAGCCCGATCATGAACCGGAGCTTGGTCACGTAGCGCACCTGGGCCTGGTGATTGCCGTAGAGATGCGACGGCGTCTTCCACCATTGGTCGCGGCAGATCTCGATGTTGCGGTAGATGAAAACTTGCTCCCACGGCACGAACACCTGATCGAAGACGACGTAGCAGTCCGATTCGTCGAAGCGGCTGCTCAAGGGATAATCGAACGCGCTTGCCGTCGCAGGCGCGAAAGGGCGCCGCGGATAGAGGCGCAGGCCGGGAGCATTGATGGGAACCGCGACGCCGTTCGCGTAATTGTCGTCGCCCGGCTGCAGCGGATGGATGCAGCTCAGATAGAGATAGTCCGACAACGGGCCTGCGGTCGCGAGCTGCTGCGCGCCGGCAATCACGATGCCGTCGTCGCGCTCTTTGACGACGCCGGCGTAGAGCGTGGGGTCGCTTTGCCGGTGCGCCGGCTTGCTGCGATCGATCTGCGGCGGGACGATCGCGTAGCTGATATAGAGGTGATGGTCGCGGGCATGCCGGTAGAAGGCGATCAGATTATCGGCAAAATGTTTGCCGCCGGCGGCGAACACGCTCGGCACCGCCGCGAAACCGCAGAAGAAACCGGCGACGTGGTCGAGCGTTCGCCCCATCAGCCCGAAGGTCGCTTCCGCCCACTTCTCGGACGCGAGCCGGCGCGCGCGCAGGTCGGCATGGGTGCGCGGAATTTGATAGGCGCGCAGGACCGGCTGCCCGGTGTCCGGCGAGGCAAATGTCATCGTCTCGCGCATGTCCGGGGTGGCCGCGAGGTCGTACAGGCGGGCGATCGAACGTGCCGCCGCGCGAAACGCCGGATGCGTCACCACGTCGTCGACGCGCTCGCCGCCGACGAAGACCTGCCGACCATCCTTGAGGGACCGCAGGTACTCGGCGCCGGTTCGCAGCGGCCGGGTCGTGCGGTCATTGCCAGATTGTTGCTGCAGGAGGCTCATGTTTTGGTCCCGAGGAGCAGACGGAAACGGGCTTCAGCACGTCATTTCGCCGTGATAAAGGGGTTTCGTCAATGCTGCCCGCCGGCGGAGGTTGCATGTCCGAGTTGGAACGATGGGAGACGCGGTTTTCCGGCCCCGGCTACTGGTTCGGCACGGCGCCCAACGCCTTCCTGGCCAGCCAGGCGCACCGCTTGAGGCCGGGTCAAAAGGCTCTGGCGATTGCCGATGGCGAGGGGCGCAACGGCGTCTGGCTCGCCGAACAGGGACTGGATGTGGTGTCCCTCGATTTCTCGTCGACCGCCGGCGAGAAGGCGCGGGCGTTGGCGGCCGAGCGCGGGGTGCGGCTGTGCACCGAGCAGGCGGACCTGACCACGTGGAATTGGCCAACGGCTGAATTCGACGTGATCGCGGCGATCTTCGTGCAATTCGTCGGGCCGGCGTTGCGGACGAGAATGTTCGGCGGGATGAAGCAGGCGCTGAAAGCCGGCGGGTTGATCCTGATGCAGGGCTATCGTCCGGAGCAGCTCGAGTACCGCACTGGCGGACCCGATAAGGTCGAGAACCTCTATACCCGCGCGATCCTGGAGGAGGCGTTCGGTGACCTCGCCGTCGTCGAGATCAGCGAGCACGACAGCATGGTCCGCGAGGGCACCGGACATAACGGGATGTCGGCCCTGATCGACCTTGTGGCGCAGAAGTAAGATGCTGATGCGGTACGCGATCGTGCGCGCCGTCCTCACACCGACAACAGGATGCGGGCGCGTGTCGAGCACGACCTCCACTACATCGACAACTGGTCCTTGTGGTTCGACGTACGCATCCTGCTGCTGACTATTCTGTCCCGCTCCACGCATCGCAACGCGCACTGACGGCGCGCCCGTCAAGCGCGGCAATTGACGCCGTGACCCCTTCGCGCCGCGGCGGGGAAACGGCGGCGCTATGCCGCGCCGTCCGGGTCCCATGTCAAAGGGCTAGCCATACGGCTCGACCTCTTGCAAACTGCCGCCCGGCAAGAACCAATCTTCAGCGGATGGGGACGCATGGATTTTCCATACGAGCTGTTGATCAATGCCATCATTGCCGGATTGCTGCTCGGCGGCTTCTATGCCGCCGTCACCATCGGCGTGTCGATTTCGTTCGGGATCCTGGACATCGTCAACATCGCCCACCCGGCCTTCATCATCCTCGGCTCGTATATTGCCTATATCGTCAATTCCCGGACCGGCCTCGACCCGATCGTCGTCAGCATCGCGATGTTTCCCGCCTTCTATGTTCTCGGGGCGGCGATCTATCAGGTCTACTACCTGTCGTTCGAGAAGCGCGGGCAGGAGGCGTTGCGCAGCCTGGCGTTCTTCTTCGGCCTCTTGTTCGTGACCGAGGTGACCCTCATCCTGGTGTTCGGGGTCGATTATCGTTACGTCGAGGCGTTCTATATCGGGCCGACCTGGCGCTTCGGCTTCGTCGACCTGCCGTTGCGCATGCTCGTGCCCTGCGTGATGGCGATCCTGCTTCTTCTGGCGTTGCAATATTTCCTCTCGCGCAGCTTCATCGGGCGCGCCATCAACGCGGTCGCGCAGGACCAGCTTGCGCTCCAGCTCATGGCCGCCGATCCGATCCGCATCAAGCGCATCGCCTTCGGCATATCGATCGCCACGGCGGCGCTGGCGGGCGCCCTCCTCATCGTCATCCAGCCGGTGGAGCCTTCGGTCGGCCGCGAGTATATCGGCCGCGTGTTCGCCATCTGCGTGCTCGGCGGGCTCGGCAGCCTGCCCGGGACCATGATCGGCGCCGTCCTCCTCGGCGTCGTCGAGAGCCTGACCTCGACCTTCTACGGGCCGTCATGGGCCCCGGCGGTGGCGTTCGGCTTCCTCCTCCTTACGCTTGCGTTCCGGCCGGCCGGCATCCTGGGGCGATAAACCGTGCGTTCATCCACATTCGTGCTGTGCGCGGTCGCGGTGGGGGCGGTCGTCTTCGGCTTCTCGCGCCTGATCGGATCCGAGTACTACTTCTTCGCCGGTTATGTGGTGCTGCAGTACATCGTGCTGGCGACCGCCTGGAACATCCTCGGCGGCTATACCGGCTACGTGAACTTCGGCTCAGCGGCATTCTTTGCCATCGGGGCCTACAGCTCGGTGGCGCTCCACAAGTTTCAGCCGGCCAAATGGGCGCCGTCAGTCCATGGCTTCGAGATTTCGCTCGGTTTCCTCGATCCACTATTCCCGCTGCCGATCCCGGTCCTGATCGTCGTCGGCGGCGTGATCTCCGGCGTGGTCGGGCTCGGGATGGGCTATTTGACGCTGCGGTTGCGCGGGGCCTTTTTCGCCATCGCCACGCTTGCTCTCGCCGTCGTGGTGCAGACGCTGGTCACCAACTGGGACTACGTCGGCGGCTCGCGCGGCGCCTATATCCTGCGGCCGGCCAGCGCGCCGCTGGTCGGCAGCTATATCGAATACCTGTTTCTGATCATGCTGATGCTCGCCGTGATGGCCGTCGCCACGGCGCGCGCCATCGAGGTCTCGCGGCTCGGCTACGGCTTTGCGACGATCCGCGACGACGAGCTTGCGGCGGAAGCTTCGGGCGTGCCGACGTTGCGCCTGAAGCTGATCGCCACCACGCTGTCGGGCGCCTTCATGGGCATGGCCGGCGCGCCGCTGCCCTATTACGTCACCTATCTCGATCCCGCCTCCGGCTTCAGCCTCGCCTATGCGGTGAACTCGATCGCCATGCCGCTGGTCGGCGGCACCACCACCTGGATCGGCCCCGTGGTCGGGGCCATTCTGCTCGGCACCATTCAGCAGGTCGCGACCGTCACCATCTCGTCGGCCGTCAATCTCCTGCTCGTCGGCCTGATCCTGATCGCGTTCGTCATCATCGCTCCCAACGGGCTGGTGGGGCTGGTGCAGGAGTTCCAGCGCGCCGCCGCCCCGTCGCGCGTGGACGCGCGGTCGGTGGGGCTCATCATGGTCGCCATCTATGCCTTCCTGGTCGGCCTCATCGGCATCGTGTTGTGCGTGCCGTTTATTTCCGCCGGCGTGCACCCGGCCACCACGATCGGGCTCTCCGTGCTGGTCCTGTCCGTCCTCTATGCCGCCGCATCCTATGGACTGCTGAAGTTGCAACCCTGGGGCCTTTGGCTGGCGGTCGGCGTGTTTGCCGTTTCCATTCCGGCTGCCGCCATGCAGATGATGGACGGGACGTGGCAGATCACCGCAACCGTCGCGCTCGCCGTCTCGGCTATCGCTCTCCTCTATCTGCTGGGTACGAACGTGCGGCTGCTGTATCAGCGCAAGAGGATGTGAGCGATGGACGCGCTGCTCACGGTCGATGATCTGACCAAGCGCTTCGGCGGCTTCGTGGCGCTGGAAAACATCGGTCTCGCCGTCGCGCCGGGCGAACGCGTCGGTCTCATCGGACCGAACGGCTCGGGCAAGAGCACGCTGGTCAACTGCATCTGCGGCACGCTGCGCAACGAGACCGGCAGCGTGCGGTTCAACGGGGCGCCGGTGGACGGGCTGAAGACGCACGAGCGCACGCGGCTGGGCCTGGCGCGCAGCTTTCAGCTGCCGCGCCCGTTCACCAGCATGACGGTCAAGGACAACCTGCGCATTCCACTGATCTACACGGTCGACGCGCGCTCGAAGTCGCGGCTCTCCCCCGCCGCGCTCGATCAACGCTGCGCCGAGCTGCTCAGCCTGGTCGGGCTCGAGGACAAGGCGCACAAATGGCCGCGCGACCTCACCCAGGTCGAAATGCGCAAGCTCGAGCTCGCCCGCGCCATGGCGGCCGAACCGCAGCTCTTGATGGCCGACGAGGCGATGGCGGGGTTGTCGCCTTCCGAGGTGGCCGACATCGTCTCGCTGCTCATCACGCTCAACGAGCGCGGCGTCACGATCGTCCTCATCGAGCACATCATGAGCGCCGTCATGAGCTTTTCCCAGCGGCTCGTGGTGCTCGTCTCCGGCCGCAAGATCGCGGACGGCGTGCCGCAAGAGGTGATTCAGGATCCCGACGTCGTGAGGGCATATCTTGGACAATAGTCTTCGCCTGGAAGGCATCGATGCGGCCTACGGCCAGGTGCGCGTGCTGGAGGACGTGTCGCTCAACGTCGCGGCCGGCAAGACCGTCGTCCTGCTCGGCACCAACGGCAACGGCAAGAGCACGCTCATCAAATGCATCATGGGCATCGTGCGGCCGAAGGCCGGCCGCATCGTCGCGAGGATCGACGGCGCCGAGCACGATCTGGTCGGCCGCACCACCGAGGACATCGTCGAGCTCGGTATCGCGCTGGTGCCCGAAGGCCGGCGGCTGTTCCCGAAGCTGACGGTCGAGGAAAACCTCCTGCTCGGCGCCTTTCGGGCGACGGCACGCACGCAGATCAAGCGCAACAGGGAGTTCTGCTTCGAGCTCTTTCCGCGGCTGGCGGAGCGGCGCGGTCAGCTCGCCGGCTCGATGAGCGGCGGCGAGCAACAGATGCTGGCGCTCGGCCGCGCGCTGATGTCGGCGCCGCGCATCCTGTTGATCGACGAGCCGTCGGTCGGCTTGGGACCCATCATGGTGAGCCGCGCGATCGACGCCGTCAAAGAGCTCAAGGAGCGCTATGAGCTGACCGTGCTGATGGCCGAGCAGAATTTCACCCAGGCCCTGCGCATCGCCGATTCCGGCTACGTCATCGTGCACGGCAAGATCGCCTTCGAGGGCCGCTCCGCCGACGAGCTCAACAACAATGACCTCATCCGGAAATTTTATCTCGGGATGTGAGGTTGCGCGTGCTCAAGCATGACTGCGGTCGAGGAGCTCGATCGACACGCCTTCCGGCCCGCGAATGAAGCAGACGCGCACGCCTGGGCGTACCGTGGTGGGCGGGCGGGTGAACTCGACCCCCTTGGCCTTGAGCTCGGCCGCGATGGCGTCGATGCCGGTGACCGAGAGCCCGAAATGATCGAGGCCCTGGTAGGGCGTGGTCGGCGGCGGGTTGACGCCGTCGCCGGCGGCCACCGGGGCAATGAAGATATTGGCGCCGCCGAGCTTCAGGTCGATGCGCGGCTTGCCTTCCTGCATGGAGCGGATCACCTCGGCGCCAAGCATGCGCTCGAACCATTGCGCGGTCGCCTCCGGGTTCGGGCTGCGGATATGCACGTGGTCCCAGGTGTACGTCGCCATGATGGTTGCTCCTCGTCTCGGCAGGGCAACCAGTCAAACCAGTCCAGGACCGGCTGGCAAGCCGGACTGGCGCAATGCTGCGGTGCCGGACCGAAGAGCTTGGCACGAAATGTCGCCGCGGATTGCAAGGAAGAAATACCTTTCCTCCAATGGCCTGCGGTGCGCCGCTCAATTCCGCGTGATGCGACGGCCGTTGTCGAGCCGCCGACATGCGTTTGGGGTAGGCTCCCCCGCCGACGGCAGGAGGGAGCTGCCGGTCGATTCACCTTACGAGTTACGCTCCTGAAATTGAGAGGACCCATGTTCCAGATTTCACGTCGCGATCTCGTGCTCGGCGCCGCCGGCGCGTACGCGGCCTTCGGGCTCACCAAGCCCATCGCCTTCATCGGGGCCGCCGAGGCGCAGCAGGCTCCGGCCCAGGGCTTCAGGAAATACAGGGTGGGCGACATCGAAGTCACCTCGCTCTACGACGGCCTATGGGAGAAGCCGCACGATGAGAACTTCATCAAAGGCGCGAATGTGGAAGAGACGAAGGCGGCGCTGCGGGCTGGCGGGCTCACCGATGCTCACGTGCCGGTTCCGTTCACGATCCTTGCGGTCAGGACGCGCGGCCAACTGGTGCTGATCGATTCGGGCACGGGCGGCGGACAGGCGGGCGGTCCGAAGGCCGGCCAGCTGGCACAGAACATGGCCGCCGCCGGCATCAACCCCAAGGACGTCAAGACCATCGTCATCTCGCACTTCCACGGCGACCACATCTTCGGCCTGATGGCCAAGGACACCAATGCCCAGACGTTCGCCGACGCCGAGATCATCGTGCCCGCCACCGAGCTGAAGTGGTGGACGCAGCCGGTCGACTCGATCCCGCAGCCGCGGCGCGGCAACGCGCAGCGCGTCCAGGCCACGTTCCCGAACTGGAAGAACGTCAAGGTGGTCGACGGCGAGGCCGAGCTCGTGCCCGGCGTCCGGGCGATCCCGGCGTTCGGCCATACCCAGGGCCACACCGCCCATCTCATCAGCTCCGGCGACAAGCAGTTGCTGGCCACCGCCGACGCCACCAACATCCAGGCGCTGTTCGTCAAGAATCCGACCTGGCAGGCGGCCTTCGACCACGTGCCGGATCTGGCCGTGGAGACGCGCCGCAAGCTGTTCGATCGCGCCATCGCCGACAAGGCCATGGTGGCCGGCTATCACTGGGGCCTGCCCAACGTCGGTACGATCGCCAAGGACGGCAACGGCTACGCGTTCACGCCCGCCCCCGGCGACGCCGCATAACGCCTCCGCTGGCTCGTCTTGGTCACGACAGCAAGGCCGCCGAAAGGCGGCCTTGTTTTCATCCGATCAGCAGGGCGGCGCGGCCGATCACCTCGCCGCGTTCCACCCGCTCGTGCACCGCTTCGGCTTCCGCGAGCGGACGGATGTCGGTGACCAGCGGCCACACCTCGCCGCGTGCCACCAGATCGAAGGTTTCCAGGATTTCGCGGCGCGTCACGTAGCGGCTGCCGAGGATCTCCTGCTCCTTGTACAGGAGGTCGCGCGCCGACACCCGGAAGCTCTGCCCGGCGCCGCCCAGCGTCACCAGGCGTCCGCGCCGGCCCAGCGCCTTGGCGCCCGCCTCCAGCGTCGCTGCGGAGGACACATAGTCGATCGCGACGTCGATGCCTTCGCCATGGGTCAGATCCATGAGCGCCTCGGCGACGTCGCAGGCCGACGCATCGACGACGTCGTCAGCCCCGGCCTTGCGGCAGGCATCGAACTTGGCCGCAGCGACATCGATCGCGATGACGGTGGCCTTGGCCCACTTGGCCACCATGACCTGGTGGATGCCGAGGCCGCCACCGGCGCCGAACACCGCAACGGTCTCGCCGACCTTAATCCGCGCGCGATCGAGCACCTTGTACGGCGTCGCGAGCGCGTCGGTGACCACGCCGATCTCGGCGGGATGTCTCCTGTGGTCGAGCGCCTCGGGCAGCTTGATGAAAATGTGCGCCGGCAGCTTGATGTACTCGGCATAGCCGCCGTCGCAATCGATCCCGACGTTGCCGCCTGAGTTGCTGCACAGCGGCTCGAGGCTGGCCAGACACCAGCGGCACTGGCCGCAGTTGAGATAGAAATAGGCGGTGACCGCATCGCCCACCGCAAGCGAGGTGACGCCGGCGCCGGTCGCGACGATCTCCGCCGTGATCTCGTGCCCGATGATGCGGGGGAATTGCGCCTGCCGGCGGCCGGCCTTGAGGTGCTGGATGGTCAACCCGGACCCGCAGGCAATCACGCGCGCCACCGCCTCGCCGGGACCGGCAACCGGATCGGGAACCTCAACGAGCTCGAACGGCTGCCGCGGGCCGTTCAGGACCATTGCTTTCATGGCGGCGATCAACCGTTGCGCGGTGGACGAGCGGGATCGCAAGAAAAACGCCGCGCGTTCCGCGCGGCGTCATGACGTTAAGTGACCGTTCGGCGAGAGTCTACTTCGCCTTCTCGTACGGATAGATCACGTCGCCCGTCTTGTACTGGCTCGGCGTCAGGACGGTCTGCGTGTCCATGCCGCGGAACTGATCGAGCTCGGTGCTCTTGATGCTGTGATACTGGACCTGCAGCATGCGGCCCTTTTCCCATTCGCCGCCCTTGCCGAACTTGATGTCGCCCATGATGGTCTTGAACGTGGTGCTGCGGATGTGATCGGCGAGCTTGTTGTCGTCGAGGCTCTTGGTGGCCTGAACCGCGTCGCCGAGGATCTGGATATAGGCGTAGCCCCACGTGGCCAGATAGTAGCCGAGCGGATCGACGCCTTCCGCCGCAGCGCGGTCCTGGTATTTCTTGAGGAACGCTTCGGTGCCCTCGAACATCATCGACTTGGCCGGCACCCACGTCTCGTAGTTCACCCAGCCATTGAGCAACGGTCCGAGCTGCCGCTTGATCGCGGTGGCCTGCAGGCCGACCATGGCGCCGCCGATCATCTTCGGCCGGTAGTTCAGCTCGTTCACGGCCTTCGCGATGCCGACCGAATCGAGCGGATAGGAGCAGACCGACACGACGTCTGCATTGGACGCCTGGATCGCGCGGACGACCGGCGTGAAGTCGGTGGTGGTGGGCGGATACGTGCGGTCGTAGACGACCTTGAAACCGTGCTTCTTGGCGTTCTCGCGCGCACCGTCGCAGGCATTGCGCGAGAACTCCTGGTCGGCGGCGATGAGGGCAACCGTCTGCGGCTTCGGATTCTGCGCGGCCGCAACCTCGAAGAAGCCCTCGGTGAAGGCCGGCTTGGTGTCGGGCCCGCTCGGGATCATGGCGAAGAACTTGGGATAGTTGAACTCGCTGTTCACCGCCAGGCCGAACAGGATGATGAACACCTTGCCCTTCTGCATGATCACCGGCATCGCGGCGGCCGACGGCACCGTCGCATAGGGGCCGATCACGAGGTCGACTTTGTCGACGTCCATGAGCTTCGTGTAGATGCTCGGCACCGGCGCCGACTGGCTCTGGTCGTCGTAGTAGACGAGCTTGACGGGACGGCCGAGCAGCCCGCCTTTGGCGTTGATCTCCTCTTCCCAGATCTTCATGCCGACCAACGCCTGCTTGCCGTTGGGCGCGAGCGGCCCGGTCAGCGACATGGAGAAGCCGATCTTGACGGGCTCTCCCTGCTGGGCCGCGGCGGGCAGCGCAGAAACAACCAATCCGAAGACAGCGAGCAGCGCTGCGGCGCCGCCGGCCAGCGCGCGCCATGTCGTCCGTTGAAACATTCGTTCCTCCCTGGAATTCGTTCCGCGCCGGATAATGACAGCGCCGCGCCGGTTGTCCACCGGCGCAGCGTGTCTTGGTCAATGACGGCCCAGTGCCGCCGATTTGAAGCTCCATAGCGCCTGCCCGTTGGGGCCAGTGGCAGGTGGGATAGGTCCTACTTCTTGGCGTTCTCGTAAGGGTAGATCACCTTGCCGGACTCGTACTCCTGCGGCGCCACCACGACCTGGGTCGAGATGTCCTTGAACTGGCCGACGTCGTTGCCCTTGACGTTCTGGAACTGCACCTGCAGCACGCGCGACTGCGCCCATTCGCCGCCCTTGCCGAACTTCACGTCGCCGAGGACGGTCTTGAACGTGTTGGCCCGGATGTAATCGCCGAGCTTGGCGTCATCGAGGCTCTTGGTGCCTTCCACGGCCTGCTGCAGCACCTGGAGCTGGGCATAGCCCCATGGCGCCATGTAGTAACCGAGCGCGTCGACGCCTTCGGCTCCCGCGCGCGCCTGATATTTTTTGATCAGATCGGAAATGCCGGGGAAGTCCATCTTCGGCACCGGCAGCCAGAAATCGTAGTTGGTAAAGCCGTTGAGCAGCGGCCCGAGCTGGGTCTTGATGGCGGTCGCCTGCAGCCCGACCATGCCGCCGCCGATCATCTTCGGCCGATAGTTGAGCTCGTTGACGGCGCGCACCATGCCGACCGAATCGGGCGGATACGAGCACACCACCACGATATCGGCATTGGTCGCCTGAATGGCGCGGACGATCGGCGCAAAATCGGTGGTCGACGGCGGATAAGTCTTGTCGTAGACGACCTTGAGGCCAGCCGCCTTGGCGTTGTCGCGCGCCCCGTCGGCGGCATTGCGCGAGAACTCCTGATCGGCCGCCACGATCGCCACCGTCTGCGGCTTGGGATTCTGCGCCATCGCGATGTCGAAGAAGCCCTTGGTGAAGGCGGGCTTGGCGTCGGGTCCCGAAGGGATCATGGCAAAGTAGTTCGGGTAGTTGAACTCGGTGTTCACCGCGAGGCCGAGCAGGCCGATGAACGTTTTCTTCTTCTGGATGACGATCGGCATGGCCGGCGCCAGCAGGGCCGTGGCATAGGCGCCGATGATCAGCTCGACTTTGTCGACGTCGAGCAGCTTCGTATAGATGCCCGGAATGGTCGCCGGATTGCTCTGGTCGTCGTAGTACACGAGCTTGACGGGTCGGCCGAGCAGCCCGCCTTTGGCATTGATATCCTCTTCCCAGATCTTCTGGGCGAGGAGGGCCGACTTGCCGTTGGGCGCGAGCCCGCCGGTCAAGGCCATGCTGTAGCCGATCCGGATCGGCTCGCCTGACGGGGCCTGCGCCTGCGCGGCGACGACCGTCATGGCCGCCGTTGCAAGGACGACACCGAACGACAAGAATCTGCGCGTCAGCCGACGAAGCATCGTTATCCTCCCGATTTGTGGGCTGGCTGTGGGGACCATTCTAGGCGCAAGAGGCGCGGGCACGCCAGTGCCGAAGCCTCGGACCGTTAGCCCCGGCCCGGACGCTCCACGATCCGATAGCGCCCCGCCGCGCCAGGATCTTGCCTCCTGCTTTGCCGTGCTATTGACCTGCTACCGGCCGGTTCGGATACATTCGGTTCATGCATGCTGCGCAACCGGCAGCGGAGGAAGCCATGCCCTATGTCACTGAAGAGAACCTGACCGACGTCGTCCTCGACCGCTGGCAGGATATTCCCGATCCGCGGCTGCGCCAGGTGATGACGGCAGCGATCAAGCACCTGCACGCCTTCGTGCGCGAGGTGGAGCCGACGCAAGAGGAATGGTTCGCCGCCATCCAGTTTCTCACCCGCACCGGACAGATGTGCACCGGCAAGCGGCAGGAGTTCATCCTCGCCTCCGACGTGCTCGGCGTCAGCATGCTGGTCGACGCCATCAATCACCGGCGCGACAGCGGCGCGACCCCGAGCACCGTCGAAGGGCCGTTCCATATTCCCGATGCGCCGGAGATTGCGCATGGCGGCGACATGGCGAAGACTGCGCCCGGTATTGCCTGCTTCGTCACCGGCAAGGTGCGGGGCCTCGGTGGCGAGCCGATTGCCGGCGCCGAGCTCGACCTGTGGCAGACCGACGGCGAGGGCCTGTACGAGGACCAGCGCAACGTCCAGGAGGCGTGGATGCGCGGCCTCTATCGCACGCAGCCCGACGGCTCATACCTGGTGCGCACGGTCGCGCCGATCAGCTACACGATCCCGATGGACGGCACCATCGGCGAGCTGATGAACCGCACCAGCATCAGCCATATGCGGCCGGCTCACATCCACTTCGCCGTGACGGCTCCGGGCTACCATGGCCTGGTGACGCACCTGTTCCAGAAGGGCGACGAGTTCATCGAGACCGACGTGGTCTATGGCGTCAAGGAGCCGCTCATCGTTGAGTTTCAGAAAAGGCCGGCCGGAGCCACCGCGCCGAACGGCGAAAAGCTCGAGCGGCCGTTCTACATCGTCAATTACGATTTCGTGCTGGAGCGGGCGGCTGCGGCGGCGGTCGCGGCGGAATAACAGCAGCAACAGTTTCGAGTCATACGCGGGCTTGACCCGCGTATCCATCAAAAGGATGAATCCACGCCAACCGGTCGATTGCCGGCTCAAGCCCGGCAATGACGAAGGGGGAGGGCTTTCGTGAAACCGGCGCCGTTCGCCTATGCGAAGGCCCGTTCGCTCGACCACGCGATCGAGCTGCTCGGCGGCCACGAGGGGCGGGCGCGCGTGCTGGCCGGGGGCCAGAGCCTCATCGCCACGCTGAATATGCGGCTCGACGCTCCGAGCCTCTTGGTGGATATCAACGGCATCGCCGGACTCGACTCCATCACATGCCACGACCGACAGGTCGCGATCGGCGCGCTCACGCGCCATGCTGCCGCGGAGCGCTCGGACGTGATCGCCGCGCAGGTGCCGCTGATGGCCAAAGCGATGCCGCATATCGGCCATCCGGCAATCCGCAACCGAGGCACGATCGGCGGCTCGATCGCGTTTGCCGACCCGGCGGCGGAGCTGCCCGCCTGTCTGGTGGCGCTTGATGGAGAGGTCGACATCGCCGGCCCAAACGGTCGCCGCACCGTCAAGGCAGGTGATTTCTTCAAGGACCTGTTCGAGACCGCGCTCGGCCCGCAGGACGTCCTCACCACGATCCGGGTTCCCGCCGCGACGCCGGCGCAGCGTGTCGGCTTTGCCGAGTTCTCCCGCCGCCACGGGGACTACGCCATGATCGGGCTTGCGGCGAGCGTCACGGCGGACGACAGCGGCCTCACCGACGTACGCCTCGCCTACTTCGGCGTCGGCGCGACGCCGGTGCGGGCACGGCGCGCCGAGGCGGCCTTGGCAGCCGGCAGCATGGACGACGCCGTGGCCGCCCTGCGCGAGGACCTCGCGCCCGCCGACGACATCCAGGCGACCGGCGCGGTGAAGAAGCACCTCGCCGGCGTACTGCTCAAGCGGGTCGCCGCCGAGCTCAAGGATTGGCCATCATGAGCGATCGCACGATCGCCATCGCCATCACGGTGAACGGCGAACCGGTGCACGAGACCGTGGAGGCGCGCAAGACCTTGGTCGACTTCCTGCGCGAGGATCTCGGGCTCACCGGCAGCCATGTCGGATGCGAGCACGGCGTGTGCGGCGCCTGCACGGTGCGGGTCGACGGCGTGATCGTGCGCGGCTGCCTGATGCTTGCGGCGCAGTGCGATGGCGCCCGGATAGAAACCATCGAAGGCGTCTCTGACGCCGGCACCATCGCCGACCTGCAGGACGCGTTCCACAAACGCAACGCCTTGCAGTGCGGCTTTTGCACGCCCGGAATGCTGCTCACCGCGCAGGAGCTCCTGCAGCGCGGGGGCGTGCCGAGCCGCGACACGATCCGCCACTACTTCTCCGGCAACTACTGCCGCTGCACCGGCTACCAGGCGATCGTCGATGCCGTGGAAGCGGTGGCGCAGGCGCGAGGCCGGACATGAGACATCAGCTTCGTCATTCCGGGGCGCCGCGAAGCGGCGAGCCCGGAATCCATGTCCACTGCCGGGAAATCAGCGCGCGAACCGTGGTCCTGCATTCCGGCTCTCGCGCGGAGCCTGGCCCGGACCACGATCCGGGCCGCTCGGCCGGAATGACAGCGGAGAGGTAGCGATGAAGATTGCCGACGATCTGCCGCCCGGTCTCTCCGCGCTCGACCGGCCCAACTCCTATATCGGCCGATCGGTGCCGCGGCCCAATCTCGCGCGCTTGACGCAAGGCCGGGCGCAGTTCGTCAGCGACGTCGTGCTGTCCCGCATGGCCCATGCGGCGTTCGTGCGCTCGCCGCACGCGCACGCACGGATCAAGACGATCGCCACGCAAGCGGCACAAAAGGCCTCCGGCGTCATTGCCGTCGTCACCGGGCCCGAGATTGCCAAGGTGATGACGCCGTGGGTCGGCGTGCTCACCCATCTCAAGGGCATCAAGTCGGCGCCGCAATATCCGATTGCGGTCGAGCGGGCGTGCTGGCAGGGCGAAGCGGTCGCCGCCGTCGTGGCCAAGACCCGTGCCCAGGCGGAGGACGCGGCCGAGCTCGTCGAGGTCGAATACGAAGAACTGCCGGCCGTCACCGACGCCGAAACCGCGCTCGACCGCGCCACCCCGGTCATTCATCCCGAGCTCGGCGACAATCTCACCTTCGAGCGCGAGCATCAGGCCGGCGAGCCCGACAAGGGTTTCGCGGCCGCCGATGCGATCGTCGAGACGACGTTCGTGTTCGGCCGCCACACCGGCGTGACCAACGAGCCGCGCGCCATCGTGGCCGACTGGAATCCCGGCGACGCGCGCCTGACCGTCTATCACGGCACCCAGGCGCCGCACATGATGCAGAACCTGTTCGCCAAGCATCTCGGGCTCGAGGAGCACCAGGTGCGGGTGATCACCAAGGACGTTGGCGGCTCGTTCGGCATCAAGGTGCACACCTATGCGGACGAGATGGCGACGGTGGCGCTGTCGAAGATGCTCAAGCGCCCGGTCAAGTTCGTGGCCGACCGGCTGGAAAGCTTCGTCACCGACATCCATGCGCGCGACCATCGCGTCAGGGGAAGGATCGGCGTCAAGCAGGACGGAACCATTACGGCATGGGAGATCGACGACCTTACCGGCATCGGCCCTTACTCGGTCTACCCGCGCACCAGCGGCATCGAGGCGAACCAGATCGTCAACCTGACCGGCGGCCCCTATCGCTGCCCGAATTACCGGGCGCGCGCCCGCGTCGTGCTCCAGAACAAGAACGTGATGTGCCAGTACCGCGCGGTCGGCCATCCCATCGCGACCGCCGTGACGGAAGGCCTGGTCGAGCTGGCGGCGGTGAAGATCGGCATGGACCCGGTGGAGATCCGGCGTCGCAACCTCATTTCCGACGACGCCTATCCGGCCGCGGGGCCGTCGGGCATCAAGTTCGAGCTGCTGTCGCACCATGCAGCGCTCGACAAGATCGTGCGCATGATGGAGTACGAGGGCCTGCGCGGCGAGCAGGAGCGTCTGCGCCGTGACGGCATCTATCGCGGCATCGGGTTCGCCTCGTTTGTCGAAGTCACCAATCCGTCGGCCGCGTTCTACGGGGTCGGCGGCGCCCGCATCTCGTCGCAGGACGGCGCGACGCTGAAGCTCGACGCCACCGGCGCGGTGATCTGCCACACGGGCGTCACCGAGCAGGGCCAGGGCGCGGAAGCCGTCATGGCGCAGGTGGTCGCCACCGCCTTCGGGGTGCCGATCGAGCGCGTGCGCGTCATCACCGGCGACACCGACAACACGCCCTATGGCGGCGGTACCTGGGCGTCGCGCGCTGCCGGCATCGGCGGCGAGGCGGGCTGGCAGGCCGGCAAGGCGCTACGCGCCAACGTGCTGGCGGTCGCCGCCTCGATCCTGCAGGCGAAACCGGAGGCGCTCGATATCCGCAACGGCGTCGTGGTCGACCGCGATACCGGGACCGAGCGCATCGGCCTCGACGAGGTCGCGCGCATTGCCTACTTCCGTCCCGACACGCTGCCGCCCGGCTTTCAAGCCGAGCTGATGGCGACGCGCCATTACGTCCCGCGCGCGTGGCCCTTCGCGTTCACCAACGGCATCCAGGCTTCCTATCTGGAGGTCGATGTCGACAGCGGGTTCGTCACCCTGCTCAAGCACTGGTGCGTGGAAGACTGCGGCACGGTGATCAACCCGCAGCTGGTCGACGAGCAGATCCGCGGCGGCATCGTGCAGGGGATCGGCGCCGCGCTGTTCGAGCACTGCCGCTACGACGAGCGCGGCCAGCTCCTCAACGGCAACATGGCCGATTATCTGGTGCCGATGGCGGCCGAGATGCCGGACATCGAGGTCGGGCACGTGGTGTCGCCCACCGCCGACGCCGAGCTCGGCGCCAAGGGCGCCGGCGAGGCCGGCACCGCGGGAGCGCCCGGCTGCGTGATGAATGCCGTCAACGACGCGCTGCGGCCGCTCGGCGCGAAAGTCATCACGGAGATGCCGATGACGCCTGGCCTCGTGTTGCGCGCATTGGGGCGCGTCTAGTTCTGCCAAGGGTCGATGATCGGAACGTTGAGGTCGTCGAAATGACGGACGTTGCGCGTTGCGAGCGTCGCACGGTACGCCAGCGCGATGCCGGCGATCATGGTGTCGCGCAGCTCCCGCGGACGGCCGGCAAGCTGCCGGCTTGCCATCAACGATGCGGTTTCCTTCGCCGCCCCGTTGTCGAACGGGAGAATACGCTGCTCAAGGTCTTCTTCCAGCACGCGCTCGAATTCGATCGACTGGAGAGATTGCCGGCGGCCGCCCGGCATGATCGCTAGGCCGTAACGTATTTCAAAAACATTGATGGCGGTTGTCCAAATCGAGGTCGGCGGTTGCCGGTCGAGCCACTTGACGGCGACAGCCGAGGACCGCATGAGCTCCGAAAGCAGATCGGTGTCGAGGATGACCATTAGTCGAATTTGGGTACACGCAATTTGATGCGCAGCGGCCGAATCGGCTCCTCGAGTTCGATTCCTTTGAACCGGGCGGCGATCTGTGATCCAAGTCCCTTGCGCGGGCGATCCTCCTCCTTGACGGCATCGCGCAGGATGTCGCGGATTTCCTCCTCCATGGAGTGGCCATGACGGGCGGCGCGGCGCTGCAGCTTGCGCTTGACCGTGTCTTCCAGGTTGCGAACAATCACTTGAGCCATGCCGATCTCCTTTGCTATCATGATAGCAACTCGATGTCAGAACTCAAGCTCGAAAGACAGTCTTGCGGCGTAGGCTTGCCGTCGACCAACATCAACGAACGAGGAAGCGCGCGATGGACATCAAGATGGGCAAAATGGCGATCGCCGAGGCGACCCAGAAGCTCAGCAACTGGGGCCGGTGGGGCAAGGACGATCAGGTCGGGACCCTCAACCACGTGCGGCCGGAAGACATCGTTCACGCCGCGAGCCTCATCCGCACCGGCAAGGTGTTCGCGCTCGGCATCCCGCTCGATCGCAACGGGCCGCAGACCGGCCTGTTCGGCGGCCGCTTCAATCCCATCCACCAGATGCTCGCGACCGGCACCGATGCCATTGCCGGACGCCAGGACTGGAACCGGATCCGCTACGCCGACGATACCCTCAATCTGTGCGTCCAGGGGGCGACCCATTGGGATGCGCTCGGGCACATCTTCTATGAGGACAAGGCTTACAACGGCCACGATGCCAAGCTCATCGATGCCAACGGCCTCAATGTGCTGGGCATCGAGCACTCCAAGAGCAAGATGGTCGGCCGCGGGGTGCTCCTCGACATCGCCCGCTACCGCGGCGTCGATTGGCTCAAGGACGGCGAAGGCATTTCCAACGACGAGCTGGACAAGTGCGCCAAGAACCAGAATGTCGAGATCCGCCGCGGCGACTTCGTCATCATCCGGACCGGCCAGTTGGAACGGTGCCTGAAGGAGAAGCAGTGGGGCGGCTACGCCGGCGGGGACGCGCCGGGCGTGAGGTTCGAGAACTGCTATTGGTGCCAGGACAAGCAGATCGCCGCCATCTGCTCCGACACCTGGGGCGTCGAAGTGCGGCCGAACGAGACCAAGGACGCCAACCAGCCGTGGCACTGGGTGGTGATCCCGGCCATGGGCCTGTGCATGGGCGAGATCTTCTATCTCAAGGAGCTGGCCGAAGACTGCGATCAGGACGGCATCTACGAGTTCTTCTTCTGCGGCCCGCCGCTCATCATTACCGGCGGCACCGGCTCGCCGATCAATCCCCAGGCGATCAAGTGACGCTCGGCGAGCCAACACACTCCATCCCTCCCCTGAAAGGGGAGGGTGGTCGGCCGAAGGCCGACCGGGTGGGGTCATGCATGGAAAAGTTGCGGCTCAGCCATCGCGCCAGGTGAGCCTGGAAGTTATAGTTGGATTCTGAACCCCACCCGGCCTCGCTGCGCTCGGCCACCCTCCCCTTGCAGGGAGGGATGGAGCAAGCTGCAGCACTGGAGCTTCATCCGCTGGCCGGCAATGACGAATGGAGGTCCCCATGGCCCGCTATCTCAAGCGCGGAATGGATGCGAGCGCCATCAAGGCGGCGGACGCCAAGGTGCGCGAGACGGTGGAAGGAATCCTCGCCGAGATCGAGGCGCGCGGCGAAGAGGCGGTGCGCGAGCTGTCGCAAAAATTGGATAACTGGGCGCCGCAAAGCTTCAAGCTTGAGCCCGACGAGATCGAGCGCGCCATTTCACAAGTCGCCAAGCGCGACCTCGACGACATCAGGTTCGCCCAGACGCAGGTGCGCAACTTCGCGCAGAAACAGAAGGACACGCTGAAGGACCTCGAGGTCGAGACCCTGCCCGGCGTCGTGCTCGGCCATCGTCATATCCCGGTGAACTCGATCGGCTGCTATGTGCCGGGCGGGCGCTATCCGATGGTGGCTTCGGCGCATATGTCGATCGTCACCGCGCGGGTGGCGGGCGTCAAACGCATCATCGCCTGTGCGCCGCCGTTCAAGGGCGGGCCGCACCCGGCGATCGTCGCCGCCATTCACTTCGGCGGCGCGGACGAGATCTACGTGCTCGGTGGCGTGCAGGCGGTCGGCGCCATGGCGCTCGGCGCCGGCGCGATCGGCCCGGTCGACATGATCGTCGGCCCCGGGAACGCCTATGTGGCGGAAGCCAAACGACAGCTGTTCGGCCGCGTCGGCATCGACCTCCTGGCCGGCCCCACCGAGACGCTGATCATCGCCGACGACAGCGTCGACGGCGAGATGTGCGCCACCGACCTGCTCGGCCAGGCGGAACACGGGCCGACCTCGCCCGCCGTGCTGATCACCAACTCGGACAAGCTCGCGCGCGAGACCCTGCAGGAGATCGAGCGGCTGTTGAAAATCCTCCCCACCGCCGACGCCGCCGGCAAGGCCTGGGCCGACTTCGGCGAGGTCATCGTCTGCGAGGACGAGGCCGAGATGGTGCGCGAAGCCGATCGCATCGCCTCCGAGCACGTCCAGGTCATGACCAGGGATCCGGACTACTTCCTCACCAACATGAAGAACTACGGCTCGCTGTTCCTCGGGCCGCGCACCAACGTCGCCTATGGCGACAAGGTGATCGGCACCAACCACACGCTGCCGACCAAGAAGGCCGCGCGCTACACCGGCGGGCTCTGGGTCGGCAAATTCCTCAAGACCTGCACCTATCAGAAGGTAATGACCGACCAGGCCAGTGCGATGATCGGCGAATATTGCTCACGGCTCTGCATCCTCGAAGGTTTCTCGGCCCACGCCGAGCAGGCTAACGTGCGGGTGCGCCGATACGGCGGCCGCAATGTCGATTATGCTCAGGCTGCCGAATAATCGGATTTTCAGAGGGGGGTTCCATGATTCCCATTATCGTTCCGACTTACGCTGCCATTCTCGTGTTGATGTTCGTGTTGCTGTCGATCCGCGTCATCCAGATGCGCGCTTCCGCCAAGATCGGGATCGGCACCGGCAATGACCCATCCATGGAAAGACGAATCCGGGTCCACGGCAATTTCGCCGAATACGTGCCGCTGGCTCTGCTGCTTCTTGCGTTCATGGAAATGCAGCAGCATTCACGCTACCTGATCCATGTCCTGTGCATCGTTCTGATCGTCGCGCGCATCGTCCATGCGATCGGCGTTACGCCGGTCAAGGAAAATTTCCCGATGCGGGTCGGCAGCGTGCTCGCCACGTTCGCTGTGCTGGTCATCGCGTCGCTGGCACTGCTGATCCATGTCCTGCTCGCCTAACGAGGGCCGGTCACCGCCGATGGCCTGGTTGCTCGGCAGGCGCAACGCCTTTGATATGGCGGATTGAACAACCATGCCCTCAGTCGATCTCGCCAAGACCCCCTCGTCCCGGCTCGACGGCCGGCGCGCGCTCGTCACCGGCGGCGGTCGCGGCATCGGGCTTGCCGCGGCTTCGGCGCGGGCCGCGGCCCGCGCCCCTGTAACCCTCGC
>JBJMSU010000019.1:0-47058 GCA_045801465.1 Xanthobacteraceae bacterium
CCCGGCGCGGGGCGGCACGTCAGAACCGCGGAATCCACGAATCGTCGCGGCTGAACTGTTTCTTCGGACCGAGCCGGAACAGGTGGCCGTGGAGGTCGCGGTTGACCAGATCCTTGGGTGGATTGCCGCGGAACTGCAGCTTGAAGCTCGGCGAACGTCCGTCCACGTCGATATCGTGGAAATAAACCGTGAAGAACTCCTTGCCTGCGGCGGCGATGCCTGCATACGCGGAGGTGCGCCCCTCGGCCGCAAATCCGTCGATATCCACGGCGTAGTAGGGATCGGGAAACTCCTTGGCCACGACGCCTCCGCCTTCCACTCCGATTGTCCCGCCGGTGACACCGGTCGGCGCGGAAGGATCGGCATTGGCTTCGAGCACCTGGATTTGCAACATGTTGTTCCAAACTCCACCGAGGTCCCCTTCCTCCCAGTAGTATCGACACATCAATTTGTGATTCACATCAGCCACGATGAAATAGATTTTGACCTGGGATCGGGTAGTCGAGATGGTCGCCGTCGGTTCCTCCAGAACGAGCTTGGCGCGCAACTGCGTGAAGCGTTTGCCGATCGGGTGAACTTTTCGCGGTGCCATAACGCTCCCCGATTGTGGTCATTGCTGGGTTCGTCGCGATAGCTGGCCGTTTGGTTCACACCCGCCGGACCTTCCCTCGCTCAGGAGCGCGTGCACAGCGCGCCCGGCGGCCGGCTCTAGCAGTCGAAAACGTCAACCCGCTCCCCGCGCTGCTCGACGCCATGCAGCAGACCATCGGCGCCGTGGCGCGGCGCACGCTGCGCGGCGTGCGATCAACGACCTGCTGGCCACCATCGAAGGGCGCGAGCGCAAGGCCAGCTAAGCGCAGTAAGGGACCAAGCAGGGCCGCCGGCGTTGGGCGGCCCTTTTGCTTGGTCAGTTTGCTGGCGGCTTTTCGTCTTGGTCCGTTACATAGTCTTTGGTGATGGGCTCATAATATTCCAGCTCATGATGGGCACCAAAGCCTTCGCTAGAACTTTGGCATCCGGCATCGACCGCTCTTCATCGCAGGCGACTGGGCACAGGCTCCCGCGACGGGTTCGCGCTCGGAATCGTGGGCTGCGGTGTAGGGCACAATGGGGTCAGAGTGGATTCAGTTGTTGTCGCTCTGCTTGGCTTGGCGGACGGCACTTCGCGAGCGGCACGCTTGCTGCAGCGGGGACCGCGTGAGGGCAGGCTTGCAAGCGGTCGCACCCGATCTATCGTTGCGGACGATCCGGAGGTGCACCCACAACCCCCATGCTGCTTGCCGTCGCGCCGGCTGCGCCCGCAGCGCCGTTGCTTTTCACAAGTGCGTAGGGCGCAATAGCGCAGCGTATTGCGCCTGATCATTCGCACAACGGCGGAATACGCTTCGCTATTCCGCCCTACGCTCCTGGTCGAGCGATTCTCGGAAGCCGGCAGCCTTGCGGTGTTCTTCGCCTTGTTGGTGCTCGTGATCGTCGCGGCGTAGAACATCGCCGTAAGGCTGACCCGGGCGGCCCGCATACGTCAGCGACAAATCATCTTGAATTGGCCAGCGCAGGTCGGAGCGGCAATCTTGCCGCTCCGCTATTCGCTCGCCTTGACGCCGGCGTGCTTGATACTTCGCCCATTTGGCGACGTCGGACTCGATGATCGCGCCAGACTCGGCGGGTCCGGCCTCGCGCTAGCCCGGCCTTGTCACAGCATCGAATATGCCGTCGCCGTTGCGATCTTCCAGGCGGAACCTGACGCGGCGGTTGGCTTTGCCGGGCAAGTTCATGACCGTGTTTCCAGGTGGTGGGGGAATCTGAAACAGCGTTACCGCCGCACCGTCATTGATGGTTGCGTACGCCTCGAATGCGGGAAACTGGTCAATCAGCCCGTCGATCTCAAGGCTGCGCTTGAACAAGTTCACGGTTATTCTGCCCTCGAAATCTATGTCTCCAAACGCCCGCGAGCTCGGAGAGCACGGATTATTCGCGCAACATTGCATCCACACCTCGAACGGCCCGCTGGGGCTGCATACGCGACTTGGCAGCAGTGCGAAACCCATCCGCGATGTCGTGCCTTTCTCGTGGCATTCCACGTCGCCATCGTCACAGTCGCACTCGGTCGTGTAATCGCAGTTGTGCCACTGAGTCAGTGTCGGGGGAAACCTGCCAAATTCGAGTCGAAACTCTGAATGCATCCGGGATTTCGCATGAATATCGGGACTAAACCCTCGTTGATCAGTGTGAAAGCAATCGGACCATGGCATAGGTCCAGGAATCATCGTAAGCCCAGAATGATCGGGCACGGGCTTGCTGTACTTAGGGACATCTCGAGGGATGAAAGCATTCATCCAAAACTTAATGGACCTGATATCCACGGGCATGTAGCGCCTCCCGATCTGGCGAGGTTCTCGGACGCGTTGAGCGCGGGGCAAACGGGTGTTGTTGCAGCCGTAAGTATAGCGCGGGTTAAGCGTCGCTCAATCCCAATCCCATGCGGCGCCGTCCAGCTCAGAAGCTGCTGCCGGCGAGACAGTCGCGGAAGCTCAGAGCCCTCCGCCCCGGGCGAGGCCAAAGCGTCGACCTCCAGCGCTCGAGCCTACTGACCGCCGGCTTCCACCTCGTTCTGCGTCGGCCACTCGCCTCCGCTACTCGCTCGCCTTGATGCCGGCGTCCTTGATCACCTTCGCCCATTTGGCGATGTCGGACCTGATGATGGCGCCGAGCTCGGCGGGGGAATTGCCGACCGGATCGAGGCCGAGCTGGGCAAGCTTCGCGCGCATGTCGGGATCCTTGAGCACGTTCAGCGTCTCCCGATGCACCTTGGCGACGATCGGCTCGGGCGTGCCGGCCGGCGCCACCAGCGCGAACCACGAGGTCGCTTCGAAGCCGGGAAAGCCGGACTCGGCGAGCGTCGGCAGCTCCGGGATATTGGGGGAACGTTCGAGCGAGGTGACGGCCAGCCCGCGCAGCTTGCCTTCGCGCACGATCGGCAGCATCGACCCGGAATTCTGCCAGGCAATATCCACGCGCCCACCGATCACGTCGGTGAACACCGCGCCGCGGTACGGCACGTGGATGATGTCGATGCCGGCGAGCATCTTCAACAGCTCGCCGCCGATATGCTGCGGCGTGCCGACTCCCGGCGTGGCGTACGAGAGCCTCCCCGGCCGCGCCTTCGCCATGACCAGCAGGTCCTGGATGGTCTTGGCCGGCAGGTCATTGTTCACCGCGATGATGCTCGGCATTCTGAGCACCAGCGAGATCGCGGCAAAGTCGGCGACCGAATCGTAGCCGGACCTGCTTTGCAGGCTCGGGTTGATGGTGAGCGCGCCGTTCGCGCCCCACATCAGCGTCGTGCCGTCGGGAGCTGACCTCGCCACGCGGTCGGCCGCGACCCCGCCGCCGCTGCCGGGAATGTTCTCCACCGTCACCGGCACGTTCCACGCCTCGTTGAATTTCTGCGCGAAGATACGGGCGGTGATGTCGGTGGCGCTGCCGGGCGTGAAGCCGACGACGATGCGGACCGGTTTGTCCGGATAGGTCGCCTGCGCAAGCGCACTGCCGACCGGCAGCAGCAGCGCGAGCGCAGCCATGACCCAGCGGCTCGCCCTCATCATAGCTCTCCCCTCGCCTATTGGATCGACCGAGACTTCGCCATCCTCACGCGCGCCGCAGAGAAGGTTACACGAGGTGACGGGACGGCCTAAAGGCCTAATCGGTTCGGAGCGCAGTCCAGCGGCTACAGACAGGGCGCGCGGCGGCTGCTATCTGTGCCGGGACGGCTTTTTCCGGAGGTGAAATGTCCGACTGCCTGCATTGCGACATCAACGAGCTCGTGCGCGAACGCATCGAGCGCGGCGATGCCGACCTCGCCGAGCTGACCTCGATGATCGTCGAATCTCTCGCCGAACTGATCCTGCTTGCGCCCGAGAACGAGCAGGCCAAAATCATGGCCGACGCGCTGGCCCATTTCGGACACATGTTCCTGGAGAAAAGCGGCACGCTGGAGGCCGATTCCTCGCGCGCGGCGCATTGAGCCGAAATTCGGCCACAGCTTCGGCTGTGGCCGACAAATCCTCCCCGTCCCGTTCACGTTGTATTCAGCCGTCACGGTGCTCTTGTCCTTTTCGCCGCTTTCCGTCAGGAATCCGGCTCGCGAAGGAACGGGGGCAGGTCGCGACATTCAAAGCTCGAGGAGGATCATGTCTATGAAGCTTGCAGTCTCAGCGGTTCTTGCCCTCGGCGTCGGTCTTGCCGCCGCGACCACCCAAGCCGCCGCCATCCCGGCAGGCGGCCTGCAGGCCGCGCTTGCCGCGCACGACGACATCCAATTGGCGCAGGCAGATGCAGCGCGCCCGAGAGGGCCGGCCGTCCGGGGTCCGGCCGTGAGGGGTCCGGCCGTGAGGGGCCCGGCCGTGAGGGGCCCCGTGGGTGGTGGGCCGGTTTACAGAGGCGCCCCGGTTTACAGAGGCGGCCCCGGCTACGTGGGACGGCCCGGCTTCGTCGGACGGCCGGGCTACGTTGGAGGGCCCGGCTTCTATCGCGGCGCGTATGTCCGCGGATACCGGCCGTGGTACCGCCGGCCCTATTTCGGCACGATCGTCGGCGGCATTGCTCTCGGCACGATCATCACCGCCGCGGCTATCGGCGTCCCGCCTGCCGCGCCGGCACCCGATCTGTGCTGGTATTGGGCCGACCCCGACCAGACCACCGGCTACTGGGACTACTGCCAGTAAGGCGAACCCGTCGAGGTTGGTCGTGAGGTTGATCGTTGGGCCGCGTGCTGCTCACGCAGCACGCGGCCGAAAACTTTTGCGGCGAACGTTCGCGCGCCCCGCACTTTCCAAGGCCGAATGATGTTTTCCCCGTCTGTCGACCTGTGACGGATGTCGACCTGTGACGGCGAGCGGCGGCGGGCGCATCCGTGATCCCGACACCGTGTCCCCGGCGCCTCTGGCGAAATTGACGTGATTCGCATACGGCTGGACGCCTGCCTGCTGCAGCGCGGCAAAGGAACCGCCGAGAATGGCCGGACGTTAGCCCGAGAGGATAATGGGGCGTGGAATCGACGGAAAGCTAACTCCGAGGAGGCCAAGATGCCTTCCGAATATGATTTTCTTTTGCCGTATTCCCGCGGTCTTCGCCGCACCGGCAGGCTGATACTGGTCGGCGCGGCATTCGTTGCCGGGGTGGCGAGCACCGCTTTGATTGTTGCCCTTCCGTTGCGTCACGTCAGCAACGAGAAAGTTACCGCCTCTTCCGCGCAAACCGAGAAGGCCAATTCGGCCGACCGCGGTGAAAAGATAGCCACCACGCCGACGAAGAATGCGGCTCCGCCCGCACAGCCCCAGCAACAGCCCTCGCCTCAGCCTCGCGTCGCTGGCTCCGAAAAGCCGGTTGACCGGACCGCCGGATCGACCGGTACGTGGACCGAGACACAAGCCGCAGCTGCCAGCAACGTATCGCCTGATCGACCGCGCGAGACGAGCGGTGTTGCCGCACCGGCCGCGAAACCCCCACAAGCCACGGCTTCGCCACCGCCGGCGCCCGCCCCGCAAGCTGCGCCAAACCCGGCACCGGCAACGAGCACCCCGGCGGAGGTCGTGACGAATAATCCAAGCTCGATGCCAAATAATGAGCAGCCTGCCGTCAACAATGGCGAAGCGGCGATCGCTGACAGCGCCGCCGTGAGCGACGAACGCCCAGCGGCAAGAGCGAGCGAGACCCGAACGACCAGCAACAAGCGCAAGCCGAGCGGCACGTCCGTGACCGGCGAACAGGCGGCGATGATCAGCGGCACGTCGTCAGCGGAAACGCGTGAAAAGCCGGTCTCAAGGACCAGCGAGAGGCGACGCAGCAAGGACAAGCCCGCGGCGCCGACGGGCGATCCTGCTGCGGGCGAACGCGCCGCAGCGCTCAGCAGCGGAACGCCGTCAGTAGAGACGCGTGAGCGGCGGACGGCAACAACAGGCGAGAGCCAGGCAGTTCAGGCAACCAGGAACAGGGAAAAACCCACGCCGCCGAGCAGCAACCAGGCTACGAACGACAGATCCGCAGCGGTGAGCAGCGGAACGCCGTCAGCGGAGACGCGTGAGCGGCCGGCGGCAAGCAGCGATCGACACGCTTCGCGCAGCAAGGACAAACCGGGCAACGATGCCAGCTCGATCACCAGCAGCGCAGTGCCGGCAGATGCCACCTCGACCAACAGCAGCACAGTGCCGGCAGCGGAAACCAGCGAGCAATCGCAGCCCCGAAGCGAGAAACAGGCAAGCCGCGAGAAAACCGCACCCACCAGCGAACGAAGCTCTTCGCGGCGCAGCGAGAGAGCTGCGACGCGGGAGCGCCGCCGTGCTCGTCAGGAGCGAGATTATGCAACGCGGCGCCAGGAGCCGCGACAGGAGCGAGGCCAGGCGCAGGAACGCAGGCTCGCGCGCACACGCGACGATCAGGAGAGCGGCCGCGAGTTCGTCGACGATCGCGGCGTCCGACATATCATTCTGCCGCGACGCTCGAGCCAGCGGTACGACGGCACGATGGCATTCGACGAACCCGCACGGCCGCGACGATTCTTCCTGTTTCCGCCGTGGGGATCGAGTCGTGACGATGATGACGACTGACTTTTTTGTTGGAGCATGATCTTGTCCGAAAACCGGGATCCAGCCCGGATCAAGTCCGGGCCAGGCCTTTTCGGGATCATGCTCAGCTTCACCACTGACTGCGGATGACGGCGTCGATCATCGCAATGCCGGAGAGGACCGCGCCGGCCACCGCAATCGTCGCGGTGATTCCCTCACGCAGCCCACAATTCAGCGTGGCAGCGAGCGCCACGGCGGCGGGCGGCAGAATGATCGTGAAATAACGGCCCTGGATCCCGTGTATCCACTGGGTGTCGAGCGGGGTCCATGCCAGATAGAAGATGAGAAAGATCACAGCCCAGTAGCCCAGCACGGCCAACCACGAGAAGACAGCGATGCGTCTGCGGATGGAGACGTTGCAGTCCAGCCGCACCAGACACGTGACTACGAACGTGGCGCTCAGCAGGATGTAGAGCGCCAGCGGCAGATGGGTGTCACGCCAGCCCAAGCCGCCGATGACCTCACGCCAGAGCTCATACAGGTTGCCGAGGCTTCCCAGCGCGGCATTCACGAAGTGCTGCGGCTGCGCGAGCAGGAACCGGAGCTTCCAGCCGATGTTGAAGTGCTCCGCCGGCTCGCCGGTGCCCTCGACCATGCGCCAAGCGGCCATGTCGGCCGATCCGACCATCAGCCATGCCACCGTCAGAGCTACGCCGGGGATAATCACGCCGAGACTGCGCCAGGCGCGCGGAAGTTCCTTGAACGGCCGCGTCATCCCTTCGAGCACGACGAACACGATCTGCGACGGCTTGATCACGACGCAGAGCGTCATCCACAACGCCCGTTGCCAGGGCGGTTCGGCAACGCCTCCGCCGCATGCGGCTCTCAGGCAGAGGGCGGTCACCACCAAACCGAGGCTCAGGGCCGCGCCGTCGGCACAGACAATGGCGCGCTCGAACAGCGCGATGGGCAGCATGGCGATGAAGAGGAACGTCCACTTGAAGTACGGTACGATCGCGATCGCGTAAGCCGCGAGCGCGGTGGTGGACGCGAGCCCAAGGAGCCGCATCAGCAACAGCATGGGGACGAAATCGAGGCCGATCAGGCGGCCGATGAGCGCGCCTGCGACATAGGGAAGGTAGGCCATCGGGGCATACCCTTCCGAACCGGCATACAGCACGAACACCGGCGGCCGTTCGTTCGGGCCGTTGTTGCGGCGCAGGAAGTCGGCAAAAACTCGGCGGTAATTGAAATCTGCGGTGCCGAATCGGTAGCGCACCGTTTCGAAGAATTGGTAGTCGTCGTGCAGCCGCGCCGGCAGGAAGATGCCCTTGCGGCCCTGCGCGTCCTGCAACGAGGGAACCACCTGCCCGTGTGCAATCCCATAAGCCCGCAGGAAATGGGCAGGCTCGTCGGCCCCGCGCAACGGCGGAATGGCGAAGACGGCAGCAAATCCGAACAGCGTCGCCACGAGTACGAAAACTGCGACCGGCTGGCGCACCAGTGGCGAGCGGGCGGCGATCCGGCCGGCCATGCCCGGGACAGTACCCGAAAGGACGTTCGGAACCGATGACATGGCCGCCCAGCCCGCTCATAACCGCGCGCAGGACCGCCACATGAACATCGACCCCCGCGCGCGAGGCCCCAACGCCGAGCGTGCGCCAACGGTTCCGGCGCAAAGGTGAGAATCCGGCAGCTTTTGCGACCCCGTGGGTGCACTGCGAATCGCGTCAGGCCGGAACAATATGCGTGCTGGAGGTCCCCTTACTCCGAAGGCCTGCCCCGGCAACAGGGGCAGGCCTTCAACGGATCCACCGACGATCGAGCGATTAGGCAGCGCGGCGGTTGACCTTGCTCTCCGCCAGCGTGGTGAGCTTCTTGTCGGCGGCCTTCTCCTCGTCGAGGGTCTGCTGCAGCAAGCTGCCCAGGTCATTGCGGCCGAGCTGCGCCGCCCAGGCGACCAGGGTGCCGTAGCGGGCGATCTCATAATGCTCCACCGCTTGCGCGGCCGCGATGAGCGCCGCGTCGAGCACGTTCTTGTCGTCGACCTCGCCGGCGACGTCCTCGGCTTCCTCGATGATGCCGTCGATGGCCGGGCAGTCGACGCCCTTGGCCTCGGTGCCCTGCAGCCGGAAGATCTGCTCGAGCCGCTTGACTTGGTTTTCCGTCTCACGCAGATGGCTCTGCAGGCTTTGCTTGAGCTGCGGATCGGTCGCCTTCTCGATCATCTCCGGCAGCGATTTCACGATCTGGTTCTCGGCGTAGTAGACGTCCTGCAGCGTGTGCACGAACAGGTCATCCATCGTCTTGATGTCTTTCGAGAACAGGCCCATGGCGGTCGCTTCCTTTCGTTGTTGGGAGACGAGCAGCCGTCCCCCAAATGCTGCTCGATCAATGACGGCAACGTTTGGGATCGAGCCAGGTTCCGGGCGAGCACGCCCGCAAAGATGACAGTCTTTTAACTTTTCGTGCGGGAACTTAGAGCGAGGCCGTCGCCACGATCTCGGCCAGGAACTGTTCTTTTCGCGCCGGCGAGCGACAACCGCGCAGCATCGCCGCAAAGCTCTCCAGCACCCCGTTTTCGAAGGCCGAGACGACCGTCTCGTGAATGTAGCTCTTACGACAGATGGCCGGCGTGTTGTGCAGTTCGGCCGCCGCAGCGCGCACCGCTTCGAGCACCTGTTTGCGGCGCTGCCGCGCGCTTGCCGCCGGCAGCGTGCGCGACAGCATGTCGAGCGCCGAAGCGGATGCGCACAAGGTGCGGAAGTCCTTGAGCGAGATGTGCGCGCCGGCGACGCTGCGCAGAAACGCGTTCACGTCGCCGGCCCGCACCGCACGGACCGTCCCGTCGTCATCGCGGTATTGAAACAGGCGCCGGCCCGGCAGCCGACGGAAGATCTCGATCGCCGCGCACAGGCGCGGCGCGGAAAACTCCTTGACGACCTCCTTGCCGCCTTTCGAACGGAACGAAAGCGTAACCGTCTCGCCCGAGATGGTGACGTTGGACTTCAGCAGCGTAGTGGCGCCGCGCGTGCCGTGCAGGCGCGCATAGCTCTCGCTGCCAGGCCGGATGGCGCTGCGGGCGACGAGCTCGACCACCGCTGCCAGCGCGAAGTCGCGGGTCGGCTCGTCCGCCGACAGGTACTGCGCGACGCTGCGCCGGATGCGCGGCAGCGCATCCACCAACCGGGCCAGGCGCTGCGCCTTGCGGGCTTCTCTCACCTTTTCCCATTCCGGGTGATAGCGATATTGCAGCCGGCCCGCGGCGTCGCGACCGATCGCCTGCAGGTGGGCGGACGGATCGTCGGCGTAGAGCACGTCCACATAGGCCGGAGGAACGGCGAGCGAGCTCAGACGGCTAACGACTCTCCGGTCGCGGATAACGCTTCCGTCGGCGGTGTAGTAGGCGAATCCCCGCCCGCAGCGGCGGCGCTGGATGGTGAGCTCCTCCGTGGTGACGAGGCGAAGCCCCAGGCGCTTGGCGAGCGCTGCCGCCGAGGACACGCGTTTTTTCCGCGGCACGCTTGCGGGCGCCTGCGATGCGGCACTCGGTTCGACCAGAGCGTCCAAAGCTCGTCTCCTGACTGTTTGCGGAAGGGCAATTCCCTCGCCAGATCAAAGGTTCCCGATATGAGGGCTCAGGCGCCGAAACGGGGGCTGCTCAGGCGCGCGCAGGTCGGGCTTCAAGGCCGCCGCGTCTGCCGTTACACTGGAGACAACGGAGGAAGGCGAATGATCAAGCCAAGAAGAATCGGACACGCGACGTTCGAGACGCCGGACCTGGAAAAGGCCATCGTCTATTTCACCGAGGTCAACGGACTGAAGCTCGCCGAGCGCGAGACAAACCGGGCGTTCCTCGCCAGCAAGGTCGGCCAGCTCATCATCCAGCTCGACAAGGCGGAGGCGGCGCGCTGCACCAAATTGTCGTTCGAGGTGGCGCCGAACTCGGATTTCGACGAGCTCACCCGCGAGCTTGCCAAGGACGGCATCAAGAGCGAGCTGCGCAATGACTCTGTCCCGGGCATCGGCAAGGTGCTCACCTTCAAGGACAACAAAGGAACGAGCATCGAGTTGTTCGCCGAGTGGAGCTATCTCGGCCGCCACGAGCAGGTGCTCGGCGCCGGGCCGCTGAAGCTCGGGCATGTGGCCTTCGCGGTGCCGAGCCCGCAGGAGACGGCGGAGTTTTACGGGCGCGTCATGGGCTTCCGGGTGTCCGACTGGATCGGCGACTTCTTTGTCTTCATGCGCTGCAACACCGACCATCACACCGTCAATTTCATCCGCGGAAGCAGCGCCAAGCTGCATCACATCGCCTTCGAGCTCAAAGACTTCTCGCACCTGCAGGACTCGTGCGAGGTGCTGGGGCAGAAGCAGATCCCGATCATCTGGGGGCCGCTGCGGCACGGCCCCGGGCACAATGTCGCCACCTACCACCGCAACCACGACGACCATGTGGTCGAGTTCTTCTGCGAGCTCGATCAGATGTTCGACGAGGAGCTCGGATATTTCGAGCCGCGTCCCTGGCATCACGACCAGCCGCAGCGGCCGAAAGTATGGACGCCGGGAAAGACGACGGTCTGGGGCCCGCCGCCGACGGACGATTTCCATCGCGCCAGGGATTGAGACCCGTACCGCATGAGCGAAGCGACATGCGGGTTGGCCTGGCCACTTGAAGGCGAACGGAATGTCGGATTACCGCATCGCGGATTTCGCTTCGCTCATCCGGCTACAAGTTAATTGGCCGAGATGTTGGCGGCCCGGATGACGTCGGCCCAGCGCTCGGTCTCCGTCTTGATCAGGCGGGCCAGGTCCGCCGGCGTGCCGCCGATCGGCTGCATGCTGATGGCGGCGAAATGGGCCTGCACATCCGGCATGGCGAGCACGTCGTTGATGGCGGCGTTGAGCTTGGCGACGATTGCTGCCGGCGTCTTCGGCGGCGCCGCGATGGCATTCCAGGTATCCGACTTGAACTCCGGAACCCCCGCCTCGATGAAGGTCGGAACCTCCGGCATCTGCGACATGCGTTGGCGACTGGAGATCGCCAATACTTTGGCCCGGCCACCTTTGTAGAGCTGGAAGGCCGATCCCATTTCCAGAAACATCAGGTCGACATGGCCGGCGATGACATCGTTGACGGCTTGCGCCGTCCCTTTGTAGGGCACGTGGACGAGCTTCGTTCCGGCGAGCCGATTAAACAATTCTGCCGACAGGTGCGGCGTGGTGCCGGTGCCCTGGGAGGCGAAATTGAGCTTGCCGGGATTCGCCTTGGCATAGGCAATGAAATCCTTCACCGTGCTGACTGGAAGGTTGGGGCTGATCACCAGCAGGTTAGGCACGGCGGTCATGATCGCCACCGGCTCGAACGCGGCCGGGTCGAAGCTGAGCTTCTTGTAGAGAAACTGGTTGACGGTGAGCGGCGACGGCTGCGCGGCCAGCAAGGTATAGCCATCGGGCTCTGCCATCGCGACGGCCTCGGCGCCGGTATTGCCGGCCGCACCGGGGCGGTTCTCGACGATAACGGGCGGGCCCAGCCGTTGCCGCAGCCGATCGGCGATGATGCGCGCCGCGATATCGAGCCCGCCTCCAGCGGGCGCCGACACGACGATCTTGACCGTGCGATTGGGGTAGTCGGAGTCCTCGTGCTGCGCTCTGGCCGGCGCCAGCGCGAATGCGGCGACAAGCACAGCAAGGGCCGCAACCTTCTTCAATACGGAAAGCACGGGCGAGCGCTTATGTTTTTTCGGTGAGGATCCCGTCGAGGAGGCGGCGGCACTCGGCCAATTCGGACAGCGTCGCCTCGAGTTTGGCGATGTCCTCGGCCGCCAAGCTGCCGCCGCGACTTGGCGTTGCTCCACGCTCGTGGACAGCGGCCGCCCCATGTCCTTGCGGGGACGCCCACGTGCCGGCTTCCGTACCACGCCGCCCTTGACCATTGTCGCTCGCGGCCGGCATGGCCGAGGGCCGCGTGACCTCCTCGATCGGCGGCTGACGCCGGGGCATGGCGGAGGCGGGTGCCGCTTCCGCGTCGCTTGCAAGAAAGGGCGGCAACAATCCGAACAGCCCGCGGCCGCGCTCGCCTTCCGGCTGCTCGGCCACGCCCTCCGCCTCTACCAGGTCGCCGGCCGCTTTGGTCGGCTGCGGTGCGCCGGCCTGCCACACGCTCTGGACGAATTTGATCCCGTGATCCTTGAGAATGCGCTGGACGCCCCGGATCGTATAGCCCTCGCTGTAGAGAAGATGGCGGATGCCGCGCAGGAGATCTACGTCGTCGGGTCGATAATAGCGCCGCCCGCCGCCGCGCTTCATGGGCTTGATCTGCGAAAAGCGCGTTTCCCAGAACCGCAGCACGTGCTGCGGCAGGTCGAGATCTTCCGCCACCTCGCTGATCGTGCGAAACGCGTCCGGCGCTTTATCCACGGCCGTTACTCCTACTTACCGTCGGGAATTTTGGATGCAGCCTGATGTCTCCAAAATTCCCCAACGGTCCAAAAGCCAATCCCCAATGGTCGGCGACCGTCATCCGCCATCGACATCGGCATTGATGCGCTGCTTGAGAATCGCCGACGGCTTGAACACCATGACTCGCCGGGGCGAGATCGGCACTTCCTTTCCGGTCTTCGGATTGCGACCGACTCGCTCGCCCTTCTTGCGTACCACGAATGACCCGAACGAGGAGAGCTTTACTGTCTCTCCCCGCTCCAGACATTCGGTTATTTCTTTGAGCACCAGCTCGACCAGCGATGCGGATTCGGTCCGCGACAGTCCCAGCTTCTGGTAGACCGCCTCGCACAGATCCGCGCGTGTGACTGTTTTTCCCGCCATCGCCAGCCCCGCTATCGGCGATTACCTGTCCCGCAATCACGATAGGAACTCAATGCCGCAGGGTCAACCGGGCAGTGTGCGCCGCCACAATCACCATCGCACCAATGCCGACCCCCAGGTGAAGCCGCCGCCCATCGCCTCCATGAGGATCAGATCGCCGGGCTTGATGCGGCCGTCGGCGACGGCGACCGCCAGGGCCAGCGGAATCGAGGCGGCCGAGGTGTTGCCGTGCTTGTCGACGGTGACGACGACCTTCTCGGGCGCGATGCCGAGCTTGTGCGCCGATCCGTCGATGATGCGCTTGTTCGCCTGATGCGGCACGAACCAGTCGATGTCGTCGGCGGTGTAGCCGGTGGCATTGAAAGCGTCCACGATCACGTCGGTGATCATGGCGACCGCGTGGCGGAACACCTCGCGTCCCTCCATCCGCAGGTGTCCGACCGTGCCGGTGGAAGCCGGCCCGCCATCGACGTAAAGCTTCGACTTGTATCTTCCATCGGAGCGCAAATGCGTAGTGAGGATGCCGCGATCCTCGCGCTCGCCGGGCTGCGACCGGGCCTCGAGCACGACCGCGCCGGCGCCGTCGCCGAACAGCACGCAGGTGGTGCGGTCGGTCCAATCGAGGATGCGCGAGTAGGTTTCCGCCCCGATCACCAGCGCGCGCTTGAACGTCGGTCCGCGCAACAGGCCGTCGGCGACCGCAAGCCCATAGACGAAGCCCGAGCACACCGCCTGCAGGTCGAACGCCGCCCCGTGGGTGATGCCGAGCCCGGTCTGGATCGAGACCGCGCTCGCCGGGAAAGTGTTGTCCGGCGTCGCCGTCGCGAGCAGGATGAGATCGATTGCCTGCGGATCGAGACCGGCGGCGGCGAGTGCGGCCTGTGCGGCCTTGATGCCCATGTCGGACGTGAGCTCGCCGGGAGCCGCGATGCGCCGCTCGTGAATGCCGGTGCGCTGAACGATCCATTCGTCGCTGGTGTCGACCTTGCGGGCAAGCTCGGCATTGGTGAGGACGCGCTGCGGCAAGTAGCTGCCGCAGCCGAGCACGACCGAGCGCGTCACCGTCACGATGCTGCTCCGATATCGTCGCCGGCACCGCGCACGTAACGTTCGAGGGTATGGCTGATCCTGCCGAGCAAACCGTGACGCACCATCTCGTATCCGATGTCGACCGCAGCCGCGAACCCCTCCACGTCGCTGCCCCCGTGGGACTTGATGACGATGCCGTTGAGCCCGAGGAAAACTCCGCCATTTGCCTTGCGCGGATCCATCTTGTCGCGCAGCACCGCGAAGGCATCGCGCGCGAGCACGTAGCCTAACCGCGTCCGCCAGGTGCTCTTCATTGCGCCCCTGAGCAATTCGGCGAACTGACGTGCGGTCCCCTCCGCGGCCTTGATGGCGATGTTGCCGGCAAATCCTTCCGTTACCACCACGTCGACCACGCCCCTGCCGATCTCGCTGCCCTCGATGAAGCCGACATATTCGAAATCCGGCAGCCCGGACTCGCGCAGGATGCGCCCGGCATCACGCACTTCTTCGAGGCCCTTGATCTCCTCCACCCCGATGTTGAGCAGCCCGACTTTGGGTCGGTCGAGATTGAACACGATTCGCGCCATGGCGCTGCCCATCACCGCCATGTCCACGATGTGCTGGGCATCGGCGCCGATCGAGGCCCCGACGTCGAGCACGATGGATTGGCCGGTCAGCGTCGGCCAGAAGCCTGCAATCGCCGGACGCTCGATGCCCGCCATCGTCTTCAGGTTGAACTTGGCCATGGCCATCAATGCGCCGGTATTGCCGGCGGACACCGCCACGTCCGTCTCCCCTTTCTTGACCGCATCGATGGCGCGCCACATGGAGGATTTCCACCGCCCCGCGCGCAACGCCTGGCTCGGCTTGGCGTCCATCTTCACCGCGACTTCGGTGTGCACGAATCGGGAGACCGCCCCGAGCCGCGGATGTGCGGCAAGCAGCGGCTGGACGACGCTGCGATCGCCGAATAGGACGAATTCCATGTCCGGCTGACGGAGCAGCGACATCTCGGCTCCTGGCACAACCACCGACGCGCCCTGGTCACCTCCCATGGCGTCGAGCGCGATGCGCACCTTTTCGGGCATGGATGAACCTGGCCTCGGCCTCCAGGCGCCGGCGAGATCGGTCCGTCGGGAGCGACGACCGGCTGCAGTGCCGCGACAATAGCCTGTCGGCGTCCCGCCACAAAGACTTGACAAGGTTGAAAACGTCCGGGGATACGAGTGCCGCGGAACTCTAACGCTTTTTCAGGGCCGCCAGGGCCGCGAAGGGACGATCGGTTGCATCGCCCGTCGCCGGCGCGGCAAAAACCGCACCGGCTTTGCGCGGGTAAGGATCGATGCCGACGATGAGATGCTCGGTGGCGATCGCACCAAGATCGACCGTTCCGTTTACCAGCGCTTCGGGCGGATCGTGCGGTCCGAGTTCTTCCTCGCGCCGGTGGGCGTCGCCGCCATCCTGCTGCGGCATGAAGGTCAGATCGACCGGCTCGTCGATTTCGTTCTCTAACGGCTCGAGCGTGACGACGCAGGTCTGGCGCACCGTTGCCAAGACCCGGCCCCTCACATGCAGGCCGTCGCGGCCGTGCCGCGTCACGTCGAAGTTCGCCTCGATCCGCGGCACCGCCACGACACCCGCCGCTTGCGCCAGCGCGGCGCGGACGCCCGCGTCCGCCGCGAGATCGATCCGCAGCCCGGCTTCGGGAACGTTTTCGAACCGAACCGGTACGCTCCAGCTGTGCGCCGGGACGGTCATCATCAAACCCTCAAAAACCCACCCAGCCCCTCTCACGTTGCTGAAATATAATATCCAAACCGGGAAAATCGAGCGCGGCGGAGGACCCGATGCCGCCCGCCACGATCGCGCCATAGAGCGCACGGATAGTTCTTTTGCGGCGAAGTCCCTGGTTCATCACCAGAATCGCACGCCGACGCGGGGAACGTTGCAATCGACAATACCGCGGGGTATCGCTCCTCGTGGAATTCGAGAGAGTTGGGGATGCTCGATTATTGCCGGTTGCCGGGGCTTCGCCTTTGCCTTGACGTGACACGAAAGGCGGCGTTGGCGGCGGGCCTCGTCACGTTTCTGTCGGGCTGCCTGTTCACCGAGAGCTTTCAGCGCGGGTATGTGGTCCCTGAAGGCGCGCTCGAGCAGATCCCGCTCGGAGCCACCCAGGAGCAGGTCCTCATCGTCCTCGGCACGCCGTCCACGGTCGGGACGCTGAGCGGCGACGTGTTCTATTACATTTCCCAGCGGACGGAGCGGACCGCCTTCCTTCCTCAGCGCGAAGTCGACCGCCGGGTGGTGGCGGTCTATTTCGACAAGAACCGCCGCGTCCAGCGCCTGGCCGATTACGGCCTCAAGGATGGCATCGTGTTCGACTTCGTCAGCCGCACGACGCCGACCTCCGGCACGGAACAGAACTACATCCAGTTCCTGCTGAGGAATATCATCCGCCGCTAGCGATCGAAGCCCGCATGAGCGAAGCGACATGCGGGAACGGCAGATCCCGGATTTCGCGGTTCGCGCTCATCCGGGCGACGGGAGCCTGCCGCTATTGGTGCGCCAGGACGGCGAGAAGCAGCAGCGCCACGATGTTGGTGATCTTGATCATCGGGTTGACGGCGGGCCCGGCCGTGTCCTTGTAGGGGTCGCCGACCGTATCGCCGGTCACCGCGGCCTTGTGGGCTTCCGAGCCCTTGCCGCCGTAGTGGCCATCCTCGATGTATTTCTTGGCATTGTCCCAGGCGCCGCCGCCGGAGGTCATCGAGATGGCGACGAACAGGCCGGTGACGATCACGCCGAGCAGCATCGCGCCGACGGCCGAGAAGGCTGCCGATTTGCCCGCGGCACCACCACCGGCGATGAAGTAGATCGCGAAATAGACGACGATCGGCGAGAGCACCGGAAGCAGCGACGGCACGATCATCTCCTTGATCGCGGCCTTGGTGAGCAGGTCGACTGCGCGCGCATAATCGGGCTTTTCCTTGTACTCCATGATGCCCGGCTTCTCGCGGAATTGGCGGCGTACCTCCTCGACGATCGCGGAGGCAGCGCGGCCCACCGCGGTCATGCCGAGCGCGCCGAAGAGGTACGGCAGGAGACCGCCGAACAACAGGCCGACGACGACGTACGGGTTGTTCAGGGAAAAATCGAGCCTGACGCCCTGGAAATAGCTGTACGTCGTGGCATTGGCGATGAAGAACTTGAGATCCTCGTTGTACGCGGCGAACAACACCAGCGCGCCGAGGCCGGCCGAGCCGATCGCATAGCCTTTGGTGACCGCCTTGGTGGTATTGCCCACCGCGTCGAGCGCGTCGGTCGATTTGCGCACCTCCTTGGGCAGCCCCGCCATCTCGGCGATGCCGCCGGCGTTGTCGGTGACCGGCCCGAACGCGTCGAGCGCCACCACGACCCCGGCGAGCGCCAGCATGGTGGTCACCGCAATGGCGATGCCGAACAGGCCGGCGAGCCCATGGGTGATGAGAATGCCGGCGATGATGACGATGGTGGGAAGCGCGGTCGCCTCGAGCGACACCGCGAGGCCCTGAATGATGTTGGTGCCGTGCCCGGTCTTCGATGCCGTCGCAATCGACTGTACGGGACGGAAATTGGTGCCGGTATAGTACTCGGTGATCCACACGATCAGCCCGGTCACGACCAGCCCGACCACGCCGCAGACGAAGAGGTGCAGGCCGGTATAGGATGTGCCTTGGATCGGTCCGAAGCCGACGAGGTAATAAACCACCGCCGCGATGCCGATCAGGGATAGCACGGCCGTGGCGATGAAGCCCTTGTACAGGGCGCCCATGATCGATTGGCTGGCGCCCAGCTTGACGAAGAAGGTGCCGATGATCGAGGTGACGATGCATACCGCGCCGATGGCCAGCGGCAATGTCATCATGGTGAAGAGGATGGGCGTTCCGGCAAAGAAGATCGCGGCCAGCACCATGGTGGCCACTGTCGTGACCGCATAGGTCTCGAACAGGTCCGCGGCCATCCCGGCACAGTCTCCGACATTGTCGCCGACATTATCGGCGATGGTGGCGGGGTTGCGCGGATCGTCCTCGGGGATGCCGGCCTCGACCTTGCCGACCAGGTCGCCGCCCACGTCGGCGCCCTTGGTGAAGATGCCGCCGCCGAGACGGGCGAAGATGGAGATCAGGGAAGCCCCGAAGCCGAGCGCCACCAGCGCGTCGACCACCGTGCGGCTATTGGGGGCAAGCTTGAGCGTACCGGTGAGGAAGCCGAAATAAACCGACACGCCGAGCAGCGCCAGGCCGGCGACGAGCATTCCGGTGATTGCGCCCGACTTGAAGGCGAGCTCGAGGCCGTCGGCGAGCGAGCGAATCGCCGCTTGCGCGGTGCGCACATTGGCGCGCACCGAGACGTTCATGCCGATGAATCCGGCGGCGGCGGAGAGAACCGCGCCGATGAGGAAGCCGACCGCCACCAGCCAGCCCAGCAACAGGCCAACGATGAGGAAGATGACGATCCCGGCGATGGCGATCGTAGTGTATTGGCGCTTGAGATAAGCTTGGGCGCCCTCGCGTACGGCCGCCGAAATCTCCTGCATCTTCTGGCTTCCGGCATCCGACGACATGACGGATTGAATCGCCCAGATGCCGTACACGATGGAAAGCGCGCCGCAGGCGATAATCACCCACAAAGCAGTCATGATCGACCCCGTTAGTGAAAGCTTGCCCGGCTCCGGCGAGACAACCGGTCGAGCCTAAAGGCGAGGCAGACGCCGGCCGGAAGTGGCGCGGGTATAGCCGCAAATGATGCCGCAACGCAACGGCGGTCGCACGCCATCACGGAGCCTGCATTAAGGCCGACATGCGGGCCGGCAGATCCCGAATTTCGCTTCGCTCATGCTACCCTGCCGCTACCCGCAAACGCTTCCGCAAGGACAGCCACGCGAGGAGCACAACAGCCGCCACAATCACCGGAAACACGACCTCATTGACCGTGGCCCAACCGAAGGCGGCCAGGAGTTGGCCCGAGCAAAAGGAGCCGATCGCCATGGCTCCGAACACCAGGAAGTCGTTGAAGGCCTGGACCTTGTTGCGCTCCTGTGGGCGATGACACTCGGTCACCATGCTGGTGGCGCCGACGAAGGCGAAATTCCAGCCGATGCCCAGCAGGATCAGAGCGGTCCAGAAGTGCGCAACCGTGACGCCGGCAAGCCCTATCGCGGCGCTCAGTGCGATCAGGCCGAGCCCGGTCACGATGATGCGGTCGACGCCAAATCGCAGGATCAGGCTGCCGGTGACGAAGCTCGGGGCATACATGCCGAGCACATGCCATTGCAGGCCGAGGGTCGCGACGGTGACCGAATGGCCGCAGCCCACCATCGCCAGCGGGGCCGACGTCATGACCATGTTCATCATGGCGTAGCTCGCCACCCCGCAGGCGACCGCGACGATGAAGCGCGGCATGCGGGCAATCTCCTTAAGCGACCGGCCGCCGCTCGTGTGGGTCATTGCCGGCGGCCGGGGAATCTTCAGGAACACGAGCACGCCGCCGGCAAGGACCGCGACCGCGGCTTGGGCGAGATAGGTCGCGGCAAACAGGGTGGGCGGCCATGCGTCCTTGGTGGCGATGACGAGCTGGGGACCGATCACGCCCGCCAGCACGCCCCCGGCCAACACCCAGGCGACCGCTTTGGGACGGAAGCTGTCGCTCGCCGTATCGGCGGCGGCGAATCGATAGGACTGGTGCGCGGCGGCATAAAGCCCGGCACACAAGGCGCCGAGAATGAACAAGGAGAACGAGCCCTGCAGCACCGCAAGGCACGCGATCAGCCCGCACAGGACCCCGAACAAGGTGCCGGTCTGCAAGGCGAAGCGGCGTCCAAACGACCGCGAGAGCACGCCGACCGGCACCGTGCCGGCCCACATGCCGAGCACCATTACGCTGATAGGCAGCGTGGCAAGGCCGGGATCGGGCGCCAGCGCTGAACCGACGATGGCGCCGGTGCTCACGATCACGGTGTTGTTGGCGCCGGCCAGCGCCTGCGTCAGCGCCAGCAGGCGTGCATTGCGCCGGGCCAGCCGGTCGTCGACCGTCGCGTCGAACCCCACCTCGGCAATGGCTGCCACAAGTTTCTCCGGATAGCGGGTATTTTAGAACAGCAATCTCTGCTTAGCGAGCTTTGCAGCACAGCGCCACTGCAGGAACCGCAGATCTGGGATGAGCCCTGGGCCGCGCATGCGCGGCATCGACAGACGAGGGCGACCGTTCCCGGATTCGCGCGTCGCGCTCATCCGGGCTGCGGTTTCGCTCACATATTCGATTGGAAATTCAATGCGCCAGGATGGCGGATGAGGACCGACCGGGCGTCGGTGAGGGTCCGCGCTCCGATTTGGCCCAAGGCGCTGCGCATCTCGTCGACCATGATGTCGATCACGTGACCCGGGCCATGGGCACCCAGCGCTCCCACCCCCCACAGGAAGGCCTTGCCGGCAAAGGCTGCCTCGGCGCCGAGCGCGATGGCGCGCACGACATCAAGGCCGCTGCGGATGCCGCTGTCCATCATGACGGTGGCGCGCTTGCCGACCGCCGCCGCAACCGCCGGGAGCGCGTCGATCGCCGCCGGCAAACCTTCGACCTGACGCCCCCCGTGGTTCGACACGACGAGCCCGTCGACCCCGAGCCCGACCGCCTTCTCGGCGTCGCTCGGATGCAGGATGCCCTTGACCACGAGCGGGCGTTTCCAGCGGTCGCGAAAGCGCGCCACCTCGTCCCAGGTGAAGGCGCCGCGCTGCTCGCCCTGCATGAAGGCGGCCATGGCGTTCACGCCCGCGCCTTCGCCCGCATAGGGCGAGAGACAAGCGAAGCGCGTGATGCCGTGCTTCAACAGCGACCGCAGATAGCCGGGCGAGGTGGCGACCCCGGCCGCCATGCGGGGCGTAATGCGGAACGGATAGACGATGCCGCCGGCGACCTCGCGCGAGCGCGTGGTGCGGACCGGCACGTCGAGCGTCAGCATCAGCACGTGCGCGCCGGCCGCGTCGGCGCGGCGGACGAGATCGAAGCCGACTTTGTGCTCGTCCTTGGCGAAGCGGTAGAGCTGGAACCAGAACACGTCCGGCGCGAGCGCGGCGGCGCGCTCGACGCTGATGCCGGCAACCGTGCTGAGTGCATAGGGCACGCGCGCCGCCTGCGCGGCGGCAGCCAGGTATTCGTCGGCGCCCGGCCAGGCGATGGCAGGACCGCCCATGGGGGCGATGCCGAGCGGGGCCGCATAGCGGCGGCCGAACAGCTCGACATCGACCGGCGGCAGGCCGGTGGTGACGCCGTAGCGTGGCACCAGCTCGACCGCGTCGAGCGAGCTCCAGTTGCGGGCGATACCGCCGTCCGCGCCGGTGCCCCCGTCCATGTATTCGAACGCGAAATGGGGCACGCGACGGCGGGCATGCTGGCGCAGATAAGCGACGGTGGGAAAGCGGCGGTGCAACGCCTCATAACGCGCGCTCACCACCTGTCCCGTGGCCAGCTTGCGGGCCGCCACCGCCGTCGTGTCGTGCATCATCGTCCTCCTGACGTTGCGACTATAGCAAGGCGAGAGCTTGCACCGCCATCGGTGGCGCGAGGGCTCGGCCTACGCCTCAGAAAGCTTTCGGCAATCCCGCCTGCTTCAAAATTGCGTTGGCGGTGTGTGCGTTGCCAATGTTCGAGGGCACCGCGAAGTGGCGCCGCGTGATCGGGCTGAACCAGATTTCATGGCTGCCCTTGCCTTGCCGCACGAACCGGCAACCGCCATCGCGCAGCAGCCGCGCAAGCTGCCGATACAGTGATTTCAGCCATCGACGGCCGACGCCGCCTCGGTGTCCACCACAAAGCGGAGACGCAGGGCCCGCCCGATGTGATTGAGCTCGGCGATTTCCGGCGCAATCTCCCAAACGCGCGCAATCAGTTCGTCCAGTGTCGGCGCCTCGGTCGCAACCGGCAGATCGTCATTAATGGCGATCCACAGCCCCGCCTCCCGGTCGTGAACCACCCTGACGACAAACGGTGCCGCACTCGGCTTGCTATCCGGATCGCTGGTTGCAAATGCAGTCATGCAGCTTCGCCCAATCGAGGGAAAACATAGGCGGCGTGGCTGCGCCCGGCAACCAGCGACTAGCGGCGGTCAAAAATGACTGTATGAGGTGCGCGCGAAAGCGAGCGGCCTGCCGTCGGCATCGAGGAAGCGGGCGCCCTCGCCTTCCGTGACGCGGCCGATCTCGATTGCCGTGACGCCGGCTGCCGCCGCCGCCGCGCGGAACGGGGCGAACTTGTCCGGCGCCATGGTACACAAGACCTCGTAGTCGTCGCCGCCAGTGAGCACCGTTTCGATCAGCTCAGGCTCCGCTGCCATGGCGCGGCGCGCCGCGTCCGAGAGCGGCACCCTGGCGACTGCGATCTCGGTGGCGACGCTGGAGGCGCGGCAAAGCTTTGCAAGATCGCCCGCGAGTCCGTCCGAGACGTCCATGGCGGCGGACGCATGCGCGCGGAGCGGCACCGCAATGGCATTGCGCGGATCAGGCAAGAGATAGCGGGCAGCAAGGTGCTCGCGCAGCCTCGGCGCGAGGCCCCATCGGGTTGCCAGGTCAGGCTGCCGCTTGAGCCGCAATCCTAAGGCGGCATCGCCGATCGTGCCCGTCACCACCACGGCGTCGCCGGCCCGCGCGCCTTTGCGCCGGACCATGGTGCCGTGCGGCACGAGCCCGAAGGCCGCGATCGAGATCACGGCCGGACCCGGCGTCTTGTCGGTGTCGCCGCCCATGAGCGGACAGCCATAAGCCTCGGCATCCGCCTTGAGGCCGCTTGCAAAGGCGCCGAGCCAGTCCTCATCGATGCCCTCCGGCAGCGCCAGCGAGAGCAGGAAGCCGGCCGGCTCCGCGCCCTTGGCAGCGAGATCGGAGAGGTTCACGCGCAACGCCTTGCGGGCCACTGCATCGGCGGGATCATCAACGAAGAAATGCACGCTGCCGATGATCGCATCGGCCTTGAGCACCACGTCGTATCCCGCCGGCGGCGTCAGGATCGCCGCATCGTCAGTCAGCCCGAAGGCGCCAGGATGCCGCGCCAGCGGCTGAAAATAACGCGCGATGATGCGCTCCTCACCCGACGGGGATTCGCTGCTCACCGCGGGTCCCCGTTCACGCGAACTCGCCCGGCCGCAGCTGGCGGGCGAGCTGGTCGAGCACGGCGTTGACCAATCCGGTCTCGTCGCGGTCGACGAAGGCGTTGGCGACGTCGACATATTCGGAGATGACGATGCGCGCCGGCACGTCGGAACGGCGATCGAGCTCGTAGGCACCGGCGCGCAGCACCGCGCGCAACACGGTCTCGATCCGTTTGAGCGGCCAGCCGTCGCTGAGCGCCTTGTCGATGAGCGGGTCGAGCTTCAACTGCTCGCGCAGCACGCCTTCCACGATGGCGCGAAAGTAGGCCGCCTCGGCGGGCAGGTATTGCGCGCCTTCCACTTCGCGACCGAGCCAATGGCTCTCGAACTCGGCCAGGATCTCGTTCAAGCCCGTGCCGGCGATGTCCATCTGGTAGAGCGCCTGCACGGCGGCGAGCCGCGCGGCCCCACGCTGGTTCGCCTTCCGCTCGGCCCTGGCTGCTGTCCGCGCCATGATCTCACCGCACCCGGAACGAGCGCTTCAGCCGGATCAGGGCGAGCGCCGCGCGTGCCGCGCCGCCGCCCTTGTCCCACTTGTCAGGCCGCGCGCGTTCCACCGCCTGCGCTTCCGTGTCGACGGTGAGAATGCCGTTGCCGACCGGCATGCCGCGCATCAGCGCGATATCCATGAGACCGCGCGCCGACTCGCCGGCCACGATGTCGTAATGGCTGGTCTCGCCCCGGATGACGCAGCCCAGCGCGACGACCCCGTTGTACGGCTTGCGGGCGTCGTCGGCCGCTTCGAGCGCGATCGCGATGGCCGGCGGAATCTCCAGCGACCCCGGCACGCTGACGAGATCGAACGCGGCGCCGGCATCTTTCAAGGCGCGGGTTGCGCCCTTCAGCAGCATGTCGGCGATGTCGTCATAGAAACGCGCCTCGACGACGAGGACACGCGCATCCTTCAGCGCGCCCTCGCGTTTGCTGGAAGCCTTGCGCGGCCTTGCCATGCGCCGTCTCCGCCGAATGCGCCGTCAGTACCGGTGCGGCCAGGAAGGCGCAAGGGCGGGGTGTAGGTTGGGTTGACACCGAGCGCAGCGAAGCGAAACCCACCGCATAGAATGGTGGATTACGGCGCGCCAGAGCGCGCCTAATCCACCCTACGATTTGTCCATCAGTCGTGCGGCGTAGCGCGCCATGAGATCGACTTCGAGATTGACGGCGCTGCCTTTGGTCAGCGCCCCGAAAGTCGTCACAGCAAGCGTGTGCGGGATGATGAGGGTGGAGAACGTCTCGCGCTCGACCGCATTGACCGTAAGCGAGACGCCATCGAGCGCGACCGACCCCTTGGGGGCGATGAAGCGCGCCAGCTTCGGCGGCGCGCGCACGGCGAGCCGCGCCATGTCGGGCAGGTCCTCGCGGGCGATGATCTCGGCGATGCCGTCGATATGGCCGGTCACCAGGTGGCCGCCGAGCTCGCCGCCCAGCTTCAGCGATTGCTCGAGATTGATCCGTGTCCCGGGACGCCAGCGGCCGGCCATGGTGAGCGCCAGCGTCTCCGCCGCGGCGTGGACGTCGAACGTGGTGCGTCCATTGGTCTCTCCGGTAGCCACCACGGTCAGACAGATTCCGGAGCAGGCGATCGAAGCGCCGATCGCAATCGAATCGCGCGCGTAGCCGCAGCCGACCGTGACGCGCTTCAGTCCATCCGCCAGAGGCTCGAGGCCGAGCACCTCGCCCACATCGCTGACGATCCCGGTGAACATGGGGCGATCCTACTGCATGTCGGGACGCTCGAAAGTCTCCACTCGGTCGAGCCCGAGGCGTTCGCTGCCGCGCGCGACGAGCCGCGGCGATTGCGTCAACGCGGTGAGCGGCAGCCCTTCGAGCGCATCGATCGCACCGCCGCCGAGCAGGTGCGGCGAGCGGAACAGCGCGGCCTCATCGACCAGGTCGGCCGAGAGCAAAGACGCAGCCAGCACCGGTCCGCCTTCGACCATCAATCGCGTGATGCCGCGGCTCCCGAGCGCCTGCAGCACGGCGCTGAGTTCGAGACGGCCGCCGGTCGCGACGCGCATGACGTCGACGCCGCGGCTGCGCAAGGCATGCTCGCGCGCGCCCGGCGCCGCCTCGCCGGCGATCACCCAGACTGGCGTGTCCTGTGCGCTGTCGACGAGCCGGGACGCGAGCGGCAGCCGCAGCGTGGTGTCGAGCACCACGCGGATAGGCGAATGGCCGGTCATTCCCGGCAGACGACAGGTCAAATTCGGATCGTCAGCCAGCGCGGTGCCGATGCCGATCATGATGGCGTCGCTCATGGCGCGCATGCGGTGGACGCGAGCGGTGGCGGGCGCGCCAGTGATCGGCACCGGTCGGCGGCCGGCCAGCCCCGCTTTGCCGTCGGCCGAAATGGCGAGCTTCAGCGTGACGTGGGGGCGTCCGTCGCGCACGCGGCGGACATGGCCGGCATGGGCGCGTCGCGCCGCGTCGGCGCGGAGGCCGATCTCGACCGCAATGCCATGGGCGGCGAGCCGCGCGTGACCTTGGCCACGCACGGCCGGATTGGGGTCCTCCATGGCCGAGACCACGCGGGCGATGCCGGCGGCGATGATGGCATCGGCGCAAGGCGGCGTCCGGCCGTAATGGGAGCAGGGTTCGAGCGTGACATAGAGCGTTGCGCCGCGGGCGGCGGCGCTGGCGCGATCGAGCGCCTCGGTTTCCGCGTGCGGGCGTCCACCGGCTTGCGTCCAGCCGCGGCCGACGATCAGCGGACCATCGGGAGTCTCGCGCACCACCAGCGCGCCGACCGCCGGATTGGGCCAGGTTCGTCCGAGTCCGCGCCGGCCGAGCGCCAGCGCCAGCGCCATGAAGCGAGCGTCTTCTGCGGCGTTTGTCATGGGCGGCGCACGAGGCGGACGTGATGGCTCAAAGGCAGGACGGTTCGCGTCACTTCCTGGCGCCGGCGGTGGCTTCGTCGGCCGACAATTCATCCAGCAAGGTCCCGAAGTCCTTGGCCTCGCGGAAGTTGCGGTAGACCGAGGCGAAGCGCACATAGGCCACGTCGTCGAGCGTACGCAGGTGCTCCATGACGATCTCGCCGATCGTCTCGGAGGACACTTCGCTCTCGCCCATGCTTTCCAGTTCGCGCACGACTTTGGAGACCATCTGGTCGATCCGCTCCGGCTCGACCGGACGCTTGCGCAAGGCGATCTGCACCGAGCGCAGGAGCTTGTCGCGGTCGAACGGCACGCGGCGGCCGTTGCGCTTGATGACGGTGAGCTCGCGCAGCTGCACGCGCTCGAAGGTGGTGAAACGGAAATTGCACGCGAGGCAGACGCGGCGACGGCGGATCACCGCCGAGTCCTCGGTCGGGCGCGAATCCTTGACCTGGGTGTCAAGGCTCCCGCAGCTCGGACAGCGCATGCTCCCCCCTTAAGGGCGCGATCAGGCGGCGTAGATGGGGAAGCGGGCGGTGAGCCCCTTCACCTTCTCGCGCACGGCGGCTTCGGCGCCCGCATCATCCTCCGCGCCGTTCTGCGACAGGGCCTCCAGCACTTCGGCGATCATCTCGCCGACCTGGCGGAACTCGGCGATCCCGAACCCGCGCGTGGTGCCGGCCGGCGTGCCGAGGCGGACGCCGGAGGTGATGGTGGGCTTTTCGGGGTCGAACGGAATGCCGTTTTTGTTGCAGGTCATGTGGGCGCGGCCGAGCGCCGCTTCGGCGACCCTGCCGGTGAGCCGCTTCGGCCGCAGATCCACCAGCATGAGGTGGGTATCGGTTCCGCCGGAGACGATATCGAGCCCGCTCGACTTCAATGTCTCTGCCAGCGCCTTGGCATTTTCAGCGACATTCTTCGCGTAAAGTTTGAAGGAAGGACGGAGTGCCTCGCCGAACGCCACCGCCTTGGCGGCGATGACGTGCATCAGCGGTCCCCCTTGCAGCCCGGGAAACACCGCCGAATTGATCCGCTTTGCCAATACCTCGTCGTTGCTGAGGAGGAAGCCGCCGCGCGGCCCGCGCAGCGTCTTGTGCGTGGTCGAGGTGACGACGTGGGCGTGCGGAAACGGGTTCGGGTGGACGCCACCCGCCACCAGGCCGGCGAAATGCGCCATGTCGACCATGAGATAGGCGCCGACCGCATCGGCGATCTCGCGGAAGCGGCGGAAGTCGATGATCCGCGGATAGGCGGAGCCGCCGGCGATGATCACCTTCGGGCGGTGCTCGCGCGCGAGCTGTTCGACCTCCTCCATGTCGATGCGGTGATCGTCGCGCCGCACGCCGTAGGGAATGACTCTGAACCACCGCCCGGACATGTTCACCGGCGAACCGTGGGTAAGGTGTCCGCCCGCCGCGAGATTGAGTCCCATGAACGTGTCGCCAGGCTGCATCAGCGCCATGAAGGCAGCCGCATTCGCCTGGGCGCCGGAATGCGGCTGCACGTTGGCGAAGGCGCAGCCGAACAGCTTGGTGACGCGCTCGATCGCCAGCCGCTCGGCAATATCGACGAATTGGCAGCCGCCGTAATAGCGTTTTCCCGGCAACCCTTCGGCATACTTGTTGGTGAGCACCGAGCCCTGCGCCTCGAGCACGGCGCGGCTGACGATGTTCTCCGACGCGATCAACTCGATTTCGTCGCGCTGGCGCCCGAGTTCGCGCCGCACCGCCTCGGCGATCTCAGGATCGGATTGCTGCAACGATGCCGTGAACAGATCGGCGCTCGGGCTTAACGAGGCAGTGGTGACGGGCATGGGAAATCCTTGAAGCGGCTGGTCCGGCGAGCGCGAACGCCCTTCCCGCCCCGCGAAAATACGCGTTCGCCGCCGCCGCTTGCCGGATAGCATATCGACTGCCGAGCGCCAAGGACTGGCGCGCAGAAACCGCAGGACCGCAACATCTAGCGACCAGGCCTCGGTCAATCGACGCCGGTCGGCCGAAACCCCGGCCCATGCCGGCGTCCGCATGAGACCAGCCCCGGCGCCAGCCGGCGCCGCTCCGCCGAACACCGGAAAGCGATCAGTCGCAGCGCGTGACTCGGCGCACGCTGCCGTCATCGCGCTCGATCGTGATGGTCCGACAGCCACGCCGACGGGGCTCGTCGTCCCACCCGCGGCCGCGCGCAAAGGGCGGACCGCCGTCGCGCGATGACCCGCAATAACTCAGTCCATTTTCGGCGCAGACGCTCGGTGGGCCCGGGATGTAGCGGCCGCCGCCGCGGCACGAGTAGCCGCACATGGCAGCAGGCGTGATGATCGCCGGGACGCCAACGGCATCCGCACTAATCGGCTTGGCAGGGAATGCCGCGGCGCCGCTGCCGCCAAGCCCGAGAACGAGCAGGGCCGGAGCGAGCCCGTTTCTGACCAATCCTCTATACATCGCTTCACCTCGCGGAAGGGGTGGCTCGTCTCCCTGCCGCAACGCTAGGCGAATTTCCCCCGCTTGGCGAGTCGCGGCGATCGCTTGCTGTGCCGCGCCGTTCACGCCTTCAGCGCACAAGCTTGCCGGCTCGCCCAGCCTATTCAACGTCTCCGATTTGTTAATGCCGGGGGACCAAATTAACTGGCCATTAACCATGGCGGGTCCCAAATCGGCCACGAGCGCGGAACAGTCGAGAATCACCATGTCAGACCCGGTTCGCCCCCGCCGATCGATGCGCTTTCGCGGACGTTCCTATATCGCCTTCGTGCTCACGCCGGAGCCGCCGATCTTCGAGTGGCTCGCCGATCTCGACGCCTGGATTGCGCGCTCGGCCGGTTTCTTCATCGGCAAGCCGGTGGTGCTCGATCTCTCCGCCGTCACCTTGAGCAAAGCCGCGATCGCCCATTTGCTCGCCGAGCTGCAGACGCGTGAAATCCGCATCATGGGGATCGAGGGCGCCAATCCGGCCGATCTCGGACCGGAGCTGCCTCCCCTCCTCAAGGGCGGACGAGGGACGGAAGCCGTCGAAAAAATCGAAAAACCCGAAGTGATCGATCCGGTCGAGCCGCCCGCGCGCGAGACCGAGCAGGCCGTTGCGCCGACCGCACCCGAACCCGGTTCGCTGCTGCTGGAGACTTCGGTTCGCTCGGGCCAGTCGATCGTCTTTCCGGCGGGCGACGTCACCGTCCTCGGCTCGGTGGCATCCGGCGCCGAAATCATCGCCGGCGGCTCGATCCACGTGTATGGCACGTTGCGCGGCCGCGCCATGGCGGGCTCGACCGGCAACCCGCGCGCCCGCATTTTCTGCAACAAGGTGGAAGCCGAGTTGCTCGCCATCGATGGCTACTACCGCACCGCCGAGGACATGGAACCGAGCCTGCGCAGCCGGCCCATTCAGGCCTGGCTGCAAGGCGACGTGATGCTGATCGCGCCCCTCAATTGAAACTGGCAGGATGCGTACAATGGCAAAGGTCTTGGTCGTGACATCTGGCAAGGGCGGGGTTGGCAAGACCACGTCCACCGCCGGCCTCGGTGCAGCGCTCGCGCAGTCGGGTCAAACCGTGGTGGTCGTCGATTTCGACGTCGGCTTGCGCAACCTCGATCTGGTCCTGGGCGCCGAACGCCGGGTGGTGTTCGATCTCGTCAATGTCATCCAGGGGGTGGCCAAGCTGCCGCAGGCGCTGATCCGCGACAAACGGCTCGACACGCTGTGGCTGCTCCCAGCCTCGCAGACGCGCGACAAGGATGCCCTCACCAGCAACGGCGTCGCCCGCGTGATCGCCGAGCTCAAACAGAAATTCGATTGGGTGATCTGCGACAGTCCGGCCGGCATCGAGCGCGGCGCGACGCTGGCCATGCGCCATGCCGACGCCGCCGTGATCGTCACCAATCCGGAGGTCTCCTCGGTGCGCGATTCCGATCGCATCATCGGCCTGCTCGATTCCAAGACCGAGAAGGCCGAAAAAGGCGGCCGCGTCGACAAGCACCTGCTGATCACGCGCTTCGACGCGGCGCGTGCCGCCAGGGGCGAAATGCTGAACATCGACGACGTGCTGGAGATCCTCTCCGTTCCCCTCGTCGGCATCGTGCCGGAGAGCGAGGAAGTCCTGCGCGCCTCCAACGTCGGCTCGCCCGTCACCCTGTGCAATCCGGCAAGCGCGGCCGCACGCGCCTATTGCGACGCGGCGCGCCGGCTCGCCGGCGAGAACGTGCCGATGACCATACCGACTGACAAGAAACGTCTGTTCACCAAGCTGTTCGGGCGGAGAGCAGCATGAGCCTGTTGGCGTGGATCAAGCCGCGCGCGTCGGCACCCGTTGCCCGCGATCGGCTGAAAGTCCTGCTGGCCTACGAGCGGACGTTCCGCGGCCAGCCCGACCTGATCGGCATTCTGCGCGAGGAGATCATGGCCGTGATCTGCCGCCATGTAGCGGTGGCGCCCGACAAGGTCCAGGTGCGCATGGACCGCGGCCAGACGGTCTCGACGCTGGCCATCGATATCGAGATTCCATCGTCGCACGGCACGCTGGCCGCCATCGGCTCCTAGCCGCTCATTGTCCCGGACTTGGACCGCCCTGGCAGCTCCCTCGGCCGGGCACGTTGACATTTCCCATCCGTTTCCCCTTGCCGTCGTAGCTATGCCGAGCCGGCTTTTTTTGCCGACGCGGGAACAAGTCATTCCGCATCGAGTTATCTTGCCCGCCAACATCCATCGATGGAGCAGGTGATGAGGCTCGGACTCCTGGGGCTCGCGACAGCGGCATTGTTGGTCGCTCCTGCGGTCACTCTGCTGAGCACGACTGACGCGTCGGCGCAGCGCGGGCTGTACAAGGGCTGGCTGGCGCCGGCCAAGTACAGGACGAACGAAGAACGCCGTTACACGATCGGCGGCGGGCTGCCCACCGGCAGCAGCGTCAAAAAGATGAAGCGCGCCAAGAACAGCTGACACCGAGGCCAGCCGTCAGCCCGCATGAAGCGTAGCGGAATGGGGGGTCGGCAGATCCTGGATTTCGCTTCGCTCCATCCAGGCTACAGCGGCGCTACCCGCGGCTTGCCGCGTGCTGACCGAGGCCGTCGCGGTTGTAGATGTCGTCGCGGAACTGCACGACGTTGTCGGGCGTGGCCCAGGCCGTGACATAGACCCAGAACAGCGGGACCGGCTTTGAGACCTTGGCGTCCTTGCGCTCGCCCGCCTTGATCACCTGGTCGATCTCCGGCCGCGACCAGCCCGGGGTTTCGGCCAGCAGCCAGTACACGAGGTCGCGCACGTTCTGCACGCGCATGCAGCCGGAGGAGTGGAAGCGGTCGTCTTCGCCGAACAGGTTCTTGAACGGCGTGTCATGCATATACACGCCGTGCGCGCTGGGAAAATTGATGCGCATGGTGCCGAGCGAGTTGAGCGCGCCCGGATCCTGCTTGAACCGATAGTTCACGGCCTCGTCCGAATACCAGTTGATCTGCGCCGGCGTGAGCTCGTTGTTGCGCTGATCGAAAATGCGGATGCGATACTTGGCGAGGTAGTCCGGCTCCGCCTGCATCTTCGGGATCAAGTCCTTGCGGACGATCGAGACCGGCACGTTCCAGTACGGATTGAAGTTGATCTCGACGATCTTGCTCTGAATGTCGGGAGAGGGCCGATCCGGCTTGCCGGCGACGGCGGTGTGCCGCGAGACCGCAACGCCGCCTTCCACCGCCTCGATCCACGCGGCCGGAATGTTCGCCATGACGAAGCGCGGCCCGAGCGTGCCGGAAAACGCGCGCAGCCGCACCACGTTGGTGCGCAGCTGGTTGAGCCGCGCCTCCGCCGGCACGTTGAGTGAGCGCAATGTCTGCTCGCGCACCACGCCGTCGGGGCTGAGCCCGTGGCGGGTCTGAAAGCGGCGCACTGCCGCCTCGACATAGGTGTCATAGGTGTCGTTGAGGCCGCTGCGCCCGTCGAGGTCGCCGGCAATGATCAATCGCTCGCGCAGCGGCTTGACGCTCGCGTGCTTCATTCCGACCCGCAGCCGCTGCACCGGCGGCACGACCGGCCAGCCGCCGCGCGCCACGGTCTGTTCGTATTGCGCCACCGCAGCTTCGGTCGTCTGGGTAGTGGCGGGCGACAACGTGGGCAGCGATGCCGTCGGCATCTGCTTGCTGTTCGCCGCGGCATCGAACGTCTGGCCGAACTCCTCCTCCTGGTTGCGCTGAATCAGCTCCTGCAGGGGGTCGTTCTCCTGCCCGCGCGCGGCGCCGGCGAGACACGCTGCGGCCGCCCCGGCCAGGAAGGTGCGGCGGTCGAAACCGGTTGTGTTGCGTCGTTCGTTCATCGCGCCTGTCAAAATGGCCGCTGTAGGTTATCAAGTTCCTACCAGCCGATCGTCTGGCGCGTAAAGGTGTGGGTTGGCGTTTTTGTGGCCGGCGGCCCGGACGTCTACGGATCATCCACCAGATACGCGCCTCGCGGCGCTTCTGCGAGATACCGGCTTTAGACGAAACGAGAAGCCCCGGCGCGAGGCCGGGGCTTCTTCTTTTCCGCTCAAGTCACTCCGGTCTTACAGCCGGTAAAGGATCTGGTCGGTCCAGAACCGCTCGAGCCGCTGCAGCGCCTTGTTGAGGCCGGAGAACTCGGCGGCGCTGATGCCGCCCACCTGCTCGACCGTGCGCACGTGCTTGTGATACAGCGCCTGGATGATGTCGCGCACCTCGCGGCCCTTGTCGGTGAGCTTGATGCGGACCGAGCGTCGATCGACGCGCGAGCGCTGATGGTCGAGGAAGCCCATCTCGACGAGCTTCTTTAGATTGTAAGAGACGTTCGAGCCGAGGTAGTAGCCGCGCGTGCGCAGCTCGCCCGCGGTCAGCTCCTTCTCGCCGACGTTGAACAGCAGCAGCGCCTGCACCGCGTTGATGTCGGCGCGGCCGCGCCGATCGAACTCGTCCTTGATCACGTCGAGCAGACGACGATGCAGCCGCTCGACCAACGTCAACGCCTCGAGATAATGAGGCTGGATGTGGTCGAACCGCGCCTGGCGATCGGCGGGTTCCGCCGCAATGGCAACATTCTTCATGGTGACGCCCCTGTTTAACGCCGCTTTGTTAATAAACGAGGCCCTGTGTCCCTCGTCACTGCCGGCACAATACGGCCAATGCTCTAAGATCGCCTTAAATTGCAGGATAAATATTAGGTTTATCTCACAGAGTGAATCGGCGATTGCTGAATTGTTTTCAAATACTTTCCGTTACTGGAAATTTACTTAAAACCACTCGTGTTTTGTGGCTGGTTGGGCGCAAAAGGCGCACGCCGCCCCACGGCGAGGCTCAGCAGATGGCGAGTGGCGAATAGCGGATGGTGAATAAAGGGTGGCCAAGCACGGTTGCCAATTCGCTCCTAGCCATTCGGCACTCGATAGTCGGCGCAGTTCGGCCCTGCCAACCGACAAGATTTCGGCTCAGCCGCCGCGCAGAAAGCGGATGATGCCGGAAAAGTCGCGCCCGCCGTTCCCATGCGCGCAGTAAAGTTCGTAAACGGCGGCGGCCTCGGCACCGAGCGGGGTCGCAACGGCGCCGGCGCGGGCCGCATCCTGCGCAAGCTTGAGGTCCTTGAGCATCATGGCGGCGGTGAAGCCGGCCTGATAATCCCGGTTCGCCGGCGACGTCGGCACCGGGCCGGGCACCGGACAGTAGCTCGTCAGCGACCAGCATTGCCCGGACGATTTCGACGAAATGTCGAACAGCTTCTGCGCGTCGAGCCCAAGCTTCTCGGCGAGCACGAACGCCTCCGACACCGCGATCATCGACACGCCGAGGATCATGTTGTTGCAGATCTTGGCGGCCTGGCCGTTACCCGATGGACCGGCATGCACGATGGTCTTGCCCATGACTTCCATCAGCGGCCGGCCACGTACGAATGCGGCCTCGCTGCCGCCGACCATGAAGGTGAGCGTGGCGGCATGGGCGCCGGCGATGCCGCCCGAGACCGGCGCATCGAGCATCGAGAGACCCTTGACGTCGGCCACCTGCGCCACGAGGCGCGCGGTCTGGACATCGATCGTCGATGAATCGATCAGCAGCGTGCCCGGATTGGCATAGGCGCAGACGCCGTCCGGGCCGAGATAGATCTGGTCAACGTCCTTGCCCGACGGCAGCATGGTGATGATCACGTCGCCGCGCGTCGCCGCCCGCTTCACCGATCCGACGCCCGTGCCGCCGCCCGCGACCAACTGGTCGACGGCCGCATTGTTGACGTCGAAGCCCTCCACCTGGTGACCGGCCTTGACGAGGTTGAGCGCCATGGGAAGGCCCATATTGCCGAGCCCGATGAATCCGATCCTTGCCATGGGGGTCCCTCCGCGTACGCCCTGAATGCCTCAAACGGCGAATGGCGAATAGCGAATAGACCGCATGTGGCCCGACCTTCGCTACCACTCGCTACGAACCACTCGGTGCTCCCTTTTCGCTATTCGCTATTCGCCATTCGCCACTCGCCATTCGGCAAATCAATCCGGACGCTCCCGCGCGGCCGCAACCGCGAGCGAGAAATAGGCGGCGAGCATGGCCACGTCGACCAGGACCACGAGAATGCGGCCGCCATAGACCTGCGGAAACAACAGCTCGATCGCCGCCATGGAGATGGTGGCCGTCAGCCACACGACCCCGCCCCATGCGGCGGCGAGCCACAGGCCCACGGCGGCAACCAGATCGATGACGGCGAAGTACATGGTGGCCGCCTGCCATGCCGTCGAGCTCGTCTCGAAAGCCGAGAAAGGGCCCTGGCCGATGCCGACGACCATCGCCCAATGATAGAGTCCCTTGACCAGCGAAACGCCGGCCATCGTCCGCAGGAACAGCATGAACCAGGCGGTCCAGCGCTCCTCGACCTGGACCGCCTCGGTCCGGTCCATGGCGTTCATGGGATCGCTCATGGCAGTTCGAGCTCCGTCTCCAGAGGGGCGAAATAGCGGTCGATGTCGGCCTCGAGCACCTGGTTGAGGCGCGGCGGTTTCCAGCGCGGCGCATTGTCCTTGTCGATGATCACAGCGCGAACGCCCTCATAGAAGTCGTGGCCGTGGATGATACGCGAAACGATGCGGAATTCTGCCTTCATGCAGTCGGTGAACGACCATTCCCGGCCGCGGCGCAGCTGTGCCAGCGCGATCTTGAGGCTCAACGGCGATTTTCCGCGCATCGCCGCCGCGGTCGCGCCGGCCCACCCGGCCTCGGCGCTGTGCGAGATCGCTTCGCGGTCGAGCGCCGCCAGAATGTCTTCGACCCGATCGGCGGCAAACAGTCGGTCGAGCGCCTGACGATAGAGCCATAGCGGACCGATACCGAGCTTTTCGCCGAACCAATCAAGGATGGCATCCGGCGTCTCGTTCTCGGTGAGCGCTTCGAGAATGGCGGGGAATTGCGGCGACGCCGCATAATGCGTGACAACCCCGGCGCGAACGGCGTCTGCATTCTTCATGCGCTCTCCGGTCAGCGCGCAAAAGGTTCCGATCTCGCCCGGCAGACGCGGCAGGAACCACGTCGCGCCCACGTCAGGAAAGAATCCGATCCCCACCTCCGGCATGGCGAACTGAAACTTGTCACCGGCCACCCGATGGGAGCCATGGATCGAGATCCCGACCCCGCCGCCCATGACGATGCCGTCGATGAGAGCGATGTACGGCTTCGGATAGCGCTTGATCAGCGTATTGAGCATGTACTCGTCGCGCCAGAACTGCAGCGCCTCGCCATGACGGCCGGATTTCCCGAGCTCGTAGAGCGCACGGATGTCGCCGCCGGCCGAGAAGGCGCGCTCGCCCGCCGCCGTGATGACGATGCGGGTGACGCCCTCATCCTTCGCCCATTCGGCGAGCTTGGCGGCGAGCGCGCGCACCATCCCATGAGTCACGGCATTGAGCGCCTGCGGACGGTTGAGCGTGACGATACCGGCAGCGCCGCGGCGCACGAACAGGATGTCGGTATCGGTGGTCATGCGGCAGAGGAGCCCGGCAACGTTAGTGCCGCCGATTTGAAGTTCCTACAGTGATTGCCGCCACCTGTACCCTGTGCGGCACGTCCTTGTCACCGGCCCCGTTCAGAACAGGAGCGCGACGCCGGAGACGAGCAGCAGGATGAGAACGATCTTGCGGAAACCGGTCTCGTCCAGGCTGCCATAGAGCTTGAGGCCTGCCCAGGTTCCGACCAGCAGCACCGGCAGCCCGATAACGAACAGACGCACCGTGTCGGCCGAAACGACGCCGCCGGCTCCCAGCCACAGCGCGCTCATGGCAAAAATCGCCACCCCGACCGGCTGAAAGACGGCGCGCTGCTCGTCCTTGTTCCAGCCGCGCAGGCCGCACCAGATGGTGACGAGAATGCCGGCGAGACCCGTCATGCCGCCGAGGATGCCGTTGAGAAAGCCGACGCCGGCATCGGCTGCCGCGCCGGCCTTGATTGGTTTAAAAGCCGGCCGCGCCAGAGCGTACAAGCTATAAAGCACGAGCACGATGCCGACACCGGACCGGACCCACGCGGGCTTGGCAATCTCAAGAACGGCGACGCCGGCCGGGACGCCGAAGGCCGCGCCGATCAGGAACGGCAGCAGCCGGCGCAGGCTGAGCGCGCGGCGCAGCTTCCACACCGCATAGCCCTGCACCACGAGGCCGAAGCCGATGATCAGCGCCGCCGTCTGCACCGGGTCAAGGATGTGCAGCCACACCGCCGCCGCCACCAGGCCGAAGGCGAATCCGGCGAGACCGGCCACGAGCGCGGCCGCGAACGTGGCAAGGAGGAACAGCGAGAGGTCGAGGAGGCCGTCCATGGCTTGCTCCCAGCAGCAAGGGAGCAGCGCTTGCATGGCCTGGCCATTTCACGGGGAGGCTGCGACGCCCCCGAGGCACCGATCATAGCAGCGGGACAGGGCCCTCTCAATGAATACGGTCATGGTGACCGGATCAATTGGACGCCCACAGATAGACCAGCGTTGCGGCGATCCCGAGCGCGGTGCGCACCGCGTGCAGCCCACCCCATTTCTCGATGAGGCTGCGGGTCGCGTCGGTCGCCTGCCCGGCCGGCGTCGCTTCGATCTGCTTGTTGGTCGGCATGATGACGATCAGCGTGTAGGGCCAGGGCGCGAGGATGAGCGCCGCCCCGAGCAGCCAGCGCCAGTCGTCGGTCGCGAAGAACGCCAGCACGCCGAGCGCGCCCGAGACGGCTGCCAGCGACGCCTGCATGAGGCGACCGCGCGCATAGCTCGGCTTCCACTGGGCGAGCAACGCATTCGTGTCGAGTTCGAGCCGCGCCGGCTGCTCCGCACCGTTGACATAGATGGCAGCGCCGGCGAACGCCGCGGCGGTTGTGAGCGCGAGGTCGCCGATGAACATGATGAATTACGCACTGATCTTGTGGAGTTCGCGACGGATCGCTCAATCGGCAGGCGGCCAGTCGATCGGCCGCTCCATGATATCTTGAATCGAATAAGGGCATTCACGCGGAAAAATGTCCTCGTCACGGAGGATCTGTGCTGCCGCCTCTATGCGGGCAATATCGTAAGCCTCCGTCGTCGCTTCATCGACAAGAGGCTTGAGTCCCGGATTCTTGCGCAGCACTTTGGAGACATGCTTGCGCTGAACCGCAATACTGAGATGCCAACTGCGAGAACGACACTCCGGCTGGTGATCCCATTTCAGCAGGTGAAGCAGAATGACGCGCAGCGAGTATTCCAACTTGTCGTACTGTCTAATTCCGACGTCGTCGATCTCCGCGGCAATGTTGAGGACGTCGGCCTCGGTAATATGCCCGGTGCGCAACAGCGCTGCCTGCTCGACGGCCCAGCTGTAGAGATCGCGGTCGTAGCGCGCCGACTCGTGTCGGCCGGTCGGGCGCCCCCTCGGGTCGGAACGATCATCCATTGGTGCCTCCACGTATCAACGTGGCTCTTAGTTTCCCAATATATCGCGGCTGACGATCAACCGCATCACCTCGTTGGTGCCTTCCAGGATCTGGTGCACGCGCACGTCGCGCAGCACGCGCTCGATCGGGTGATCGCGCAGGTAGCCGTAGCCGCCGTGCAGCTGCAGGCAGCCGTTGACCACCTCGTAGCCGGTATCGGTGGCAAGCCGTTTCGCCATGGCCGCAAGCCGCGTCGCGCCGGACTCTTTTGCTCCGACCGCCGCCGCCGCGCGATAGAGCATGAGGCGCGCGGCTTCGAGCTCGGTGGCGAAATCGGCGATGCGGAAGCGCAGCGCCTGGAAATCGGCGAGGCGCGCGCCGAACTGCTTGCGCTCGCGCAGATAGTCGATGGTGCGATCGAGGCAGAACTGCGCCCCGCCGAGCGAGCAGGCCGCGATGCCGAGCCGGCCGCCGTCGAGCCCCGCCATGGCGATGGCGAAGCCCTGGCCCTCGGCGCCGATGCGGTTTGCGACCGGCACCCGGCAGTCGTCGAAGTGCACGGAGGCGGTCGGTTGCGAATGCCAACCGAGCTTCTTCTCCTTCGGCCCGAACGACAGGCCGGGCGTCCCCGCCTCCACCGCCAGACACGTAATCCCCTTCGGCCCGCTGCCGCCGGTGCGCACCATGCAGACATAGAGGTCTGACGTCCCTGCTCCGGAAATGAAGGCCTTGGCGCCGTTGACGACGTAATGATCGCCGTCGCGCACCGCGCGGGTGGCAAGCGCGGCCGCGTCGGAACCGGCGCCCGGTTCGGTCAGGCAATAGCTGGCGAAATGCTGCATCGTGCAGAGCTGCGGCAGGAAGCACCGGCGCTGGGCCTCGGAACCGAAGCGGTCGATCATCCATGCCGCCATGTTATGAATGGAGATATAGGCCGTGGTGGAGGTGCAGCCTTTGGCAAGCTCTTCGTAGATGGCGACGGCGTCGAGATTGGAGAGCGCCGAGCCGCCCACATCCTCGCGCACGTACAGGCCACCGAAGCCGAGCGCGGCGGCTTTGCGCAGCGTCGCTGCGGGGAAAATCTCATTTTCGTCCCACTCGCGTGCGAACGGCATCATCTCGTCGCGCGCGAATGTCCGCGCCGTTTCGCGGAACGCCCGCTGCTCCTCGCTGAAGGAAAAGTCCATCGCCACAGGTCCCGCGTGCGCATGTTGAGGTGGGTTGCCGATTCGAACCCAAGAACGTGCGCCACTCTTTAAGAGTTCTAACCTGATCTCGCGAATCCTCCAGGCCTGCTCTTATTTTGGAACGCGAGTCATGCCGGCCTGAAACCGGACCGTATCGTTGCGCGTATTCGCAGCATGGCCGAAAGCATCGAGAACGACGGGGGCCAGGCGTGGCGGGGAAACCGGCTCGACGCCGGCAAGGTTTACGTCGCGTCGCGGGCCGAGCTGGTGCAGTGTTCCCATTGGGCCCGAGCATTTGCCGACCAGCGCAAGGATCGCCGCCATTTCGAGCTGGTGGAAGACACCATCCATCAGGGCTTCGAGTACCGCTATTTCATCGTCACTGATAACGGCGGCGAGGTGTGCGCGGTCCAGCCGTTCTTCGTCGTCGATCAGGACCTGCTGGCCGGCACGGGCGCAAAGATTCGGGCGGTCGGTGATTTCCTCCGTCGCTTATCGCCGAGATTCCTGATCATGCGCACGCTCATGGTGGGATGCAGCGTCGGCGAAGGTCATCTCGACGGAGCGGAAGCCAACCATCCCCATACCGCCCTCCTCGCCCCGGCGATCGTCCGGCACGCGCGCGAGCTCAACGCCCGACTGGTCGTGCTCAAGGAGTTTCCCGCGCGCTACCGTTCTTCGCTGGAGTGCTTCCTCGACCACGGCTATGCCCGCGCGCCGAGTTTTCCCATGACGCGGCTCAACATCGAGTACGACAGCTTCGAACACTACATGACGGCAGCACTCAGTCGCAGGACGCGCCGCGACTTGCGGCTGAAGTTCAAGGCCGCCGCCCAACGACAGACCATCGAGCACAGTGTCGTCGGTGACATCACGCCCGTGATCGACGAGGTCTATCCGCTCTACCTGCATGTCTATCAGCGGTCGAAGCACCGGTTCGAACGGCTCAGCAAGGAATACTTGTGCGGGCTCGGACGCTTAATGCCCGACAAGACGCGGTTTTTCGTCTGGCGTCAGGGCGGACGCATCGTCGCCTTCACGGTGTGCATGATGCAGGGCGACAGCTTCTACGCCGAGTATATCGGTCTCGACTACTCGGTCGCGCTCGACCTTCACCTCTATCATTATGCCGTCCGCGACATGGTCACGTGGGCGATGGGCAACGGATATAAATGGTTCCGCAGCAGCGGCCTTAACTACGATCCCAAGTTCCATCTGCGCTGCGTGCTGGATCCGCTCGATCTCTATGTCCGTCACACCTCGCGCGTCGTCAACGCCGCCATTAAATGGCTGCTGCCCTGGCTGGCCCCCGTTCGCTACGACGACACATTGAAGCGGTTTCCCAATTACCCGGAGCTGTGGGCCGATAAGGCTTCCGGTCGAGCCGCAAGAACTGCGACGCAGGAGCCTGCCGGCAATTCGGTCTCCGCTCTGGTCGACGAGGCCGGGAACGATTAAAAAACATCCACTCTGTGCGGAGGAGACTCTCATGGCCATCAAGTACGGGCGACCGATCGAGCCGAGAGCCCGCCTCGTTCCCGTCGAATCCGAGCAGCCGGCCACCGGCTCGCAACAACTCGACCTTACCATGCGGCCGCGGCGCAACCGCCGCGCCGAGTGGGCGCGCCGGATGGTGCGCGAGACCGTTCTGACCACGGACGACCTGATCTGGCCGCTGTTTCTCGCTGCCGGCGAGCGCACCCGCACTCCGGTCGATTCGATGCCCGGCGTGGAGCGCCTCTCGGTCGACGAGGCGGTGCGCGACGCAGAACGAGCGATCGCGCTGAAAATTCCGTGCATTGCCCTGTTTCCCTACACCGACCCGAAGCTGCGCGACGCGCAGGGAAGTGAAGCGCTCAACCCGGACAACCTCGTCTGCCGCGCCATCCGCGCCATCAAGCAGGCGTGTCCCGATCTCGGCATTCTGTGCGACGTGGCGCTCGATCCCTATACCAGCCACGGGCATGACGGGCTGTTGCGCGACGGCGTCATTCTCAACGACGAGACCGTGGCAGTGCTGGTGCAGCAGGCGCTGGTGGAGGCCGAGGCCGGCTGCGACATTATCGCGCCGTCCGACATGATGGACGGCCGGGTCGGCGCGATCCGCGCCGCGCTCGATGGCGCCGGCCGCTCCGACGTGCAGATCATGGCGTATTCGGCGAAATACGCCTCGGCCTTCTACGGGCCGTTTCGCGACGCGGTCGGCTCCTCGGCAACCCTGACCGGAGACAAGCGCACCTACCAGATGGACTTCGGCAATTCCGACGAAGCCTTGCGCGAGGCCGAGCTCGACATCGCCGAGGGCGCCGACATGATCATGGTGAAGCCGGGGCTGCCGTATCTCGACATCCTGCGCCGGATCAAGGACGCTTTCGCCATGCCGACCTTCGCCTATCAGGTCTCGGGCGAGTACGCGATGATCATGGCGGCGGCGCAGAACGGCTGGCTCGACGGCGAGAAAGCGATGTGGGAGAGCCTGAGCGCCTTCAAGCGTGCCGGCGCCGACGGGGTGCTGACCTATTTCGCCCCGCGCGTGGCCGAGAAGCTGAAGTGAGGACTACTGCTGCCGACGGAACGGCGTGGGTTGGGCCGCAATTCGGACGGCTTTTGCCGACATTGATCGCCTCATGCGCCGCTCGGCTCCGACCATCCTCCTGATCACAGCCCTCGTTTCCGGCTGTGCGGAAAGCCAATTGGGCGGCCACTTGCTCTATATGACGCCGTACAAGATCGAGGCGCTCGAGTGCTCCGAGCTCAAGAAGAAGGCCGACGCTGCGACGTCCCGCACGAAGGAACTCGACCAGCTGCGCGCGAAGGCAGGCGGTTCCACGGCAGGACCGGTGATCAACACCATGGTCTATGGACCCGATTACACCAAGGCGCGTTGGGAACAGCGGCTCTACGAGGAGGAACTCGCGCGCAAGAGCTGCGAGTTTCCGCCGCCGGACCCGGCGAAATAGCGGCAATCACGACCGCGCCACCCGCACGACTCAAGCAAGCACCCCGCCCCGACTGCAGGCGGGGCGGAGTTGAACCAGTCGGAGAACGGCTGGCCGCGGTCAGCCAGCGGATCTGCCTTGGATCGCCACACCGGAGCCGGTCGTGATGTCGACGCTTCGGGTGTCGCGCAGGAACACCAGGCCGACGATCAGCGTCATCACCGAGACCCCGATCGGGTACCAGAGCCCGGCATAGATGTCGCCCGTCGCCGCGACCACGGCGGTGGCGAGCAACGGCAGCATCCCGCCAAACCAGCCATTGCCGATATGATACGGCAGCGACATCGAGGTGTAGCGAATCTTGGTCGGGAACATCTCGACCAGGAATGCCGCGATCGGCCCGTAAACCATGGTCACGTAGATCACCATGATGACCAGGATCAATTCCGCCATGATCCAGTTGACCTTGGCGGTATCGGCTTTGGCCGGATAGCCGGCAGCATTGAGGGCTGCCTGCCATTTCGCCGCATCCCAGCCTTGCACCTTGGTCGAGCCGACCGTGAGATCGACGGACTGCGCTCCCGGCGTGCTCACCGTCTTGAACGACAAGCCTGACTTCGTCATGAAGTCCTGGGCCCGATCGCATTGCGAGAAATTCGACCATGGACCGACGAAGATGTGAAAGTGGCATGTCGACTGGTCGGCCGAAATGGTAATCGGGTTGTTTTTCGCAAATGCCTCGAGGTCCGGGTTGACGAAGTGCGTGAGCCCCGCGAACAGCGGGAAGTAGGTGAGCGCCGCGATCGCGCAGCCCGCCAGGATGATCTTCAGCCGCCCGATCCGGTCCGACAGCCATCCGAACAGGATGAAGAACGGCGTCCCGATCACCAGCGACAATGCGATCAGGGTATAGGTCGAGATGAAGTCGAGCTTCAGGGTGATGAGGAGGAAGAACAGGGCATAGAATTGCCCGGTATACCACACCACGCCCTGACCGGCGGTCGCGCCGAGCAGCGCCAGCAGCACGTACTTGTTGTTGGGGTAGTGGAAGAAGCTCTCGGTCAGCGGCGCCTTCGAGCCTTTGCCCTCCTCCTTCATCCGCTGGAAGATCGGGGTCTCGTTCAGCTTCAGCCGGATATAGACGGAGAACACCAGCAGGATCAGCGACACCCAGAAGGGAATACGCCAGCCCCACTCGGAGAACACCTTCGCATCCATATAGACGCGGCAAAACCCGATGACCACCAGCGCCAGGAAAAAGCCGAGCGTCGCCGTGGTCTGGATAAAGCTCGTGGTATAGCCGCGCTCCTGCGGCCGCGAGTGTTCGGCCACGTAGGTTGCCGCTCCGCCATATTCACCACCGAGCGCGAGTCCCTGACAAAGTCGCAGCGTAACCAAGAGGACTGGCGCGGCCCAACCGATCGCCGCGAAGGTCGGCAGCAGGCCGACGAGAAATGTTGCGCCGCCCATGACCACAATGGTGACGAGGAACGTGTACTTCCGTCCGACCAGGTCGCCGATGCGGCCGAAGATCAGGGCGCCGAACGGGCGCACCAGAAAGCCCGCCGCATAAGTGGCAAAGGCGGACAAGAGCGCCGCAGTGTCGTTGCCCGGCGGGAAGAAGAGCGAGGCGAAGAACGGCGCCAGCGTGGCATAGAGATAGAAATCGTACCATTCGAAAACGGTGCCGAGGGAGGACGCGAAGATGACGAACCTCTCCTCGCGCGTCATGCCGGTGCCGCGCCTGGAGGTGTGCGTCAGCGTGGTTGTCGCCATGGAAATAGCCCCTTGGTTTCCTCGCAGGCGGGTGCGGGCGTCTACGCGCCCGAGCCGCCGTCTGCGCTGACGCTACGTGCCGCGGCGGCGACCTGTCTGTGCGCAACTTGTCTTAGGCAGAAAGTATCAGATGGCCATACAAGCATCTCATAATTCAAATGAATTACTGTTTGCGCGCTGGGCCCAGGGTATCCCGGGCGCGGCAATATGCGGGAGCCGATGGGGAGCTCTGGCGCCGCAACGGGCAACCGTGCGATGCAAGACCGAGACTCGGCGATGACGCGCATCCTGGTGACCAAGCTCGGTGTTGGATACCAACTCGCGCGATTCGGAGCAGGATACTTCCTGGATGATTGACGCATCAAGGCGTTGACGCATAATTTATGCCGTTTCGCTGTTTTGATACGCGATCGTTTACGCGCGCTCCGCCGCGACCGTCGCGGCGTTCGCGCCGCAGCTTGTGCTCGGAAGAGGCCTTTCGGAGCGGTCATGCCGGCTCGCCAGATTCCAAGCTATCCGATAATGGGCGAGCATCGCGCCCGGCGACAGACGTCGCGCCAGAAGATCAACAGCATCCTGAGCCGACGCGAGCGGCTGGTCGGCGAGCTGGCACTGCTGCGCCAGCAAGGCGCCGCATCCAAGTTCATCGACAATGCGCAGCAACTCCTGACCCGATGGTGGTCCGGGACAACGTGGGACGCGCGTGAAGAGCTGCTGAAGAGCGCCGATTGGCTGCTTCGGCTGGAGAAGCGTCACGGCAGTCAAACGGAACGGTCGTCATGATCTGAGCCGTCGAACGGCGGGGCGGCGACGTTCATCATCACCGCGGGCCTGTTCTGGTCTTGGCTGCTGCGTGACGGAAAGATCCATCGGTACGTCGGGACCGAGCTCGCACCCTATGTCGCCCGTCGCGTTCTGCTCGGGACTGGCGCTCTCCTCCACCATCATTTTTCCCGCCGTTCACGACATGATGGGCACCGTGCAACCGAAGCGACGCGGCACGGCAGCGGGAAGGCATCACAGCAACCAGGACACGACAAGGCCGGCGCTCGCGGCAAAAATGGCTGCGACCGTCAGCCATCCGAGCACGTTCAGAGGAGTCGAATTGACCTTATCGCCCATGATCCGGCGATTGGTCGTCATCAGCATGATCAACAGCAGCAAGGGCGGCGTGGAGAATCCCTGCACGATGCCTGAATAGACCAGCGCCTTCATCGGATTGAACCCGAGAAAATTCATGACGATGGCGATCGCGGTGAAGCCGGCAATCAGCCCATAGAACTTCTTGCCGTCCTCCGGCCTGGCGTGCAGGCTGCCTTTCCAGCCCATCACCTGGCATAGGTCGTAGGCCGCACCCGTCGTCATGATCGGGACGGCGAGAAATCCGACGGCGATGATTCCAAGCGCAAACAGGATGCCGGCGGCGTCACCAGCGATCGGCCGCAACGCTTCGGCTGCCTGCGCGGCCGTTTCGATGTTGGTCTCGCCGGCTTTGTGCAATGTCGCACCAGTGGAGAAAATGATGAAGTACATGATGATGTTGGAGAAGAACATGCCGATGACGATGTCGATGCGCGACTGGCGCAGCTCGTCTTCACTCGCTCCCTGCCGCTGCGAGAGCTTGGTCCGTCCTTGTGCGATTTCTTCCTCGACTTCGACGTTCGATTGCCAAGTGTAGAGATAGGCCGACAAGGTCGTGCCGATGATCGCAACCAGGATCGACAGAAATTCGCGAGAAAACTGAATCGTCGGCACCAAGGTGCCGCGCAGCACCTCCCAAGGGTCGGGCTTGGCCAGCACCGCGGAGCCGACATAGGCGAAAAGAACCAGCGCAAGCCAGCGGAAGACGTTGCGGATCACTTCGTAAGAACCCCAGATCTGCAGGGCGAGAACCGTTGCCGCGACGGCGATGACGATCACCGGGATTGGCAGCGGGATGAACAGGCCGAGCGCCGCTGCCATGCCGCCAAGATCGGCGGCGGCTTCGATCGTGTTGCCGGTGAGGACGCCGATCAGCGCCGGCCAGAGAATCCAGCGGGGGTAATTGTCCTTGATGAGGTGGAACAGCCCCCTGCCGGTGACCTGCCCGAGCTTCGAGGACAGATAGACGACCGCGAACATCATCGGGAACGTGACGGGCGCAGTCCACAGCAAGGAGGTGCCGAATTGCGCCCCCGCGCTGGCATAGGTCCCGATCGCCGAGCAATCGTCGTCGGCTGCGCCTGTGACAATCCCAAGACCAAGCGCGCGGGCGAGGCTGCCACGTTTGCGTTTGTCAGGAGATTGGTTTGCTTCCCGACTTTGGGCGTCCGGTTTTCGCAGCATCGATCGGCGGACACCGTTGCGGAAAGGCCATCACGCCGTCAATCTCGCGCAACCAGGAAAGTTCCGCGACCAAAACTGGTGTCGGCTACGCAGCAGCGCCGAGATCATGCTCCTTTGCCCACCTACGGCTACTGCACGATCATCCCGGTGAAGACGTAGGCCTGCAGCATCACCAGCACGCCGACGAGACAGGCCAGCGAGATCGAGTGCCAGAACACGAAGCGCAGGATCGTGCCTTCATGGCCGAACCAGTTGGTGGCCGTGGACGCCACCACGATCGATTGCGCGTCGATCATCTTGCCCATCACGCCGCCGGTCGAGTTGGTGGCCACCGTGAGGATCGGGTTCAGGTTGAGCTGCTGCGCCGTGATGCGCTGCAGGCTGCCGAACAGCGCGTTCGATGCAGTGTCGGAGCCGGTCAGGAACACGCCTAGCCAGCCCAGGTACGCGCCAAAGAACGGGTAGAAAAATCCGGCTCCGGTAAACGCGAGTCCCAACACCGCGTCGGTTCCCGAGTAGCGGGTCAGGA
>JBJMSU010000038.1:0-53451 GCA_045801465.1 Xanthobacteraceae bacterium
GCGAAGCTCTCCCCGGACATGACGCTCGCCCGGATCTTGGCGGCGGTCGGACGCAGGCGACCGATATCGACGTCGGAGGAGAGCAGTTCGAGGCCGTCGTCGAGCCGCGCGCCGGCCTTGAGCAGCAGGGCCAAGTCGAGGGTGAAGACGGTGATGTCCTCGGAACGCGGCGTACGTACGAGGGTGAGCCCGAAACGCGATGCCCCGGCCGCGCCCGCCTCGATGACAGTATCGATTGGAACGAGACCGAGATATTCGATGCGACGGGCGACTTCCGCCGCAGTCGGCGCCGACAGCGATCCGCTCACCACCTCGCCGCCCTGGGTCAGCGCCCGATATCGGAAGTTCGGCATGGCCTCACCAGACCGTCGTCACGCGGAGGACCTCGGCCGCCGACGTGACACCGGCACGGCACTTTGCGACGGCATCCTCGATCATGCTGGTGACGCCAGCCTCGCGGGCCGCGCGCTCGATCGTTCCCGAGTTCGTGTTGGGAGCGATCAGCTCGCGCACCGCCCCCGTGGTCTCGATGATCTCGAACACGCCGGTGCGCCCGCGATAGCCGGTGCCGCCACAGCGCTCGCAACTGCGCGGCTCGCAAACGGTCTCGCCGAGGCGCAATCCAAGCATGGCATACCGCGGATCCCTCGCGAGGTCGGCCTCGGTGAGCGGCCGCTCGGTCTTGCAACGGTCGCACAGGATGCGCACGAGACGCTGCGCCATCGTGGCGCGCAGCGTCGACTGCAACAGGAAGCTCTCGGCGCCGAGATCGAGGAAGCGCGGCACCGCGCCGGCGGCGGTTTCCGTATGCAAGGTCGTCAGCACCAGGTGGCCAGTCAGTGCGGCATGAATCGCGATATGCGCGGTTTCCGAATCGCGCACCTCGCCGACCATGATGACGTCCGGGTCGTGACGGAGAAAGGAGCGGAGCGCATTGGCGAAGGTGAGCCCGATCGCGGGCTTCACCTGGGTCTGGTTCACCCCATGGATCTCGTATTCGACCGGGTCCTCGACGGTGAGGATCTTGCGCGTCGTCTCGTTGAGGATCGACAGCATGGTGGCGAGCGTGGTGGTCTTGCCGCTTCCGGTCGGCCCGGTGATCACGATCATTCCATGCGGCAGCGTCAGCAGGCGGGTGATCTTTTCCTCGTCGGCGCGCGAGAAACCGAGCCTGGCGATCTCGAGCAGGCCACGGTCCTTCGGCAGCAGGCGGATCACCGCCGCTTCGCCGTGCTGGGTCGGCATGGTGGCGACGCGAACGTCGATGTCGGTCCTGGCGATCCGCAGCCGCGCCGCGCCGTCCTGCGGCAGGCGCCGCTCGGCGATGTTCAGTCCGGCAAGAATCTTGATGCGCGAGATCACCGCCTGGGGCAGGACACCGGCCGGGGAGGGCACGGCGCGCAGCAGTCCGTCGACGCGCATGCGCACCACCAGTGACGTGCGGAACGGCTCGATATGGATATCCGTGGCCCTGAGGTCGACCGCCTTTTCCAAGAGGTCGTTGACGCCGCGGACCACGGGCGCGCCGCTGGCCAGATCGCGCAGGCTTTCAATGTCGTCCTCGGCATGTGCCAGGGCGACGTCGGTCTCCTCGGCGGAGGCATCGTCGTCGCCGATCCGCTCCGCCAGAACGGTCGCCAGGTCTTCGAACGATGCAACCTCAACGCGCACACGGCCGCCCAGCACGATCTCGGCGGCGCGAATGGCGGCGGCATCGGTCGGATCGCCGAGCACGAGGCGGAAGCTGCCGTCGGTCGCTTGATAGGGAAAAACCGCCGTCTCGCGCAAAAACCGGCGGGAAAAACGCGCCACGACCGAAGGGGCCGCGATCAATTCCGGCAGGCTCAGGCGCGGCAGATCGTAGAATCGCGCCACCTCATCGGCGAAGTCGTTGGCCGACAGTTCGGTCAGTTGCCAGAGGTCGCGGAGCTTCGTGTCTTCGCCGCCATGTCGCGAACCAAGTTTAGCCGCAAAATCTCCAGGAACTGGATATTTTGTCAGTAAGTACTTGGCAAAGTCTGGCAAGATGTCCGTGGTCATTGACCGTCCACTTCAACGGGGGGACGAAGTACATCGGGCGCCCCCGGCCGGATGGAATTTTTCTTGTCGACGAACTGAAGAGGGCCTAGCATAGCACATCACTTCAGGCAATTTCGTAAGTTTCTTATTGTCGCCAGTTTCAGGTACTTGACTGGGGTGTGCGCTGTCGCCGACGACGTGGATGCCGATGTCGGGACGAGGGGTGGGCCGGTCGATGCGTAAGAGGTTGAGGGATCCTCGCGCGCTGCACGGCGTGGCAGTGGCGTTTACCCTTGCCATTGCCGCGACGATTGCTGCCTGCGGCGCCATCACGAGCGGTCCGGAACGTACCGGCGATGTGTTCGACAAGGTGCGCGCCGTCGATCTCTTGCCGCGATACCCGCAATCCACGGAGCCGGTGGCGACGACCGGCGGCGAGGGAACCAAGCCCGCCAGCTTCTACGGCAGCGAGCCTCAGGTTGTGGCGCCGGCGCAACGCAGCGCGAGCGGCGAAGGCTACGAGCTCAATTTCGAGAACACGCCGGTGACCACCGTCGCCAAGGTCGTGCTCGGCGACATCATGGGCCTCGGCTACACGATCGACCCGCGCGTGCAGGGGACGGTGAGTCTGGCCTCGGGCCGTCCGGTGCCGAAGAGCGACATCCTGTTCGTCCTGGAAAATGCGTTGCGCGTCAGCAACGTCGTGCTGGTGCGCGACGCGCGCGGCTATCGTCTCATCCCGGCGGCCGAGGCGATCGGCACCGGGTCCGTGGACAGCGTCGGAAATCCGGAAGCCGGATACGGCGTCTCCGTCGTGCCGCTGCAGTACGTCTCCGCCCCCACGGTGCTCAAGCTCCTCGACAGCTTTGCCACCAAGCCGGGAATGGTGCGTGCCGATCCCACCCGCAACCTGATCCTGGTCCAGGGCAACGGCTCCGAGCGCCGCTCCGCCGTCGATACCGTGCTCACGTTCGACCAGGATTGGATGAAGGGCCAGTCGGTCGGCATCTACCCGGTGCGCAACTCCACCCCCGAGCCGGTGATTGCCGAAATCGAGAAGATCATGGACGCCGGCGAAGGGGGCTTGAGCCAGAACCTGCTCAAGCTGCAGCCGATCGCGCGCCAGAACGCCATTATGATCGTCACCCGCAAGCCGGAATTGTTGCGGACCGCGGCGACCTGGATCACGCGGCTCGACACGTCCGACACGGCCGCCACGGGGGTCAAGGTCTACCGCGTGCGCTATGGCGATGCGAAGCAGCTCGCGAGCCTGCTCAACGACATGTTCATCGGCAAGTCGGGCGGCACGTTCGATTCGCCCACCAACCAGTTGGCGCCCGGCTCGGGTGCCACCACCCTGTCGGGCGGCAGCGGGGCCGGAGGCGGCTTCGGTTCGCAAGCCGGCGGCGGCCTCGCCAGCACGTTCAGCGGCCGTCAGCAGCTGGCCGCAGCGGGCGGCGCCGGCGGCCTGCCGGCAGGCACGCCGGGCGGCGGTTTCGGCAGTCCGACGGCAGGCGGTGGCGGCGGCTTCGGCAGCGGCACGTCGTCGGGCGCTTCGCTGGGCACACCCGGTGGCGCCGGCGGGCTGGGCGGAGCCCCGGGCACGCTCGGTGGCGCGGGTGGTCCGGCGACATTCGGGGGAGGAACTCAGGCGATCCTGCCGGGCATCAGGATCACCGCCGACATCGCCAACAACACGCTGCTGATCTACGCCAACCAGGAGAACTACCGCATCATTGAGCGCACCCTGAACCAGCTGGATCGGCCGCAGCTGCAGGTCGCCATCGACGCCACGATCGCCGAGGTGGTGCTCAACAACAACCTGAACTACGGCGTCCAGGTCTTCCTCCAGAGCAGCGACGTCGGCTTGGGCCGCAACAAGGGGTCGATCAACCTGACGAATCTTGCCACCAGCGCGGTTCTGGCGCGGGCGCTTCCCGGGTTCAATTTCCTGGCCGGATCGGAAGCGAACCCGCGCGTAATCCTCAGTGCCCTGCAATCGGTCACCGACGTGAAGGTGCTGTCGTCGCCCTCGCTCGTGGTGATCGACAATCAAGTCGCCACGCTGCAGGTCGGCGACCAGATTCCGGTTGCCACGCGTTCGGCGGTGTCGGTGGACGCCGCCAACGCTCCGGTCGTCAACAACATCGATTACAAGAACACCGGCATCATTCTGCGCGTGGCACCGCGCATCAATACCAACGGCAATGTCCTGCTCGACATCGAGCAGGAGATCAGCAACGTCGCCAATGCCGCTTCCGCCACTCTGACGCCGACCGTGTCCCAGCGCCGGGTCAAGAGCTCCATTTCGGTCGCCAGCGGGCAGACGGTGCTGCTGGGCGGCCTCATCGCCGAGCGCATGGAGCGCGACAAGTCGGGCCTCCCGCTGCTCGACAAGCTCGGACCGCTGGGCGAGATCCTGGGCCACAATTCGGGCTCGGTGCAGCGGACCGAGCTCATCATCTTCATCCGGCCGCAGATCATCCGCGACGGCGTCGATGCGCAGCGCGTGGCGGAAGAGCTGCGCAGCCGCCTGGGCAACAGACTGGGCACGTTCGAGCCGCAGCTCCCACGCGTGCTCCCGAGGACGCCGGAATCGACACGGTGAGGCACGCCGCGGTCGCCGCCGCTGGAACATGATCCCCAAAAGCGGATGCCGGCTTTCGGAGCCATTCACAGAAAAAGATGCTCGCTCGCTCGATCGGGAAAATCGCCCCCGCATTCACAGAACGAACCGTTCGCGCGAAGGCCGCTCTCGCCATGGTCGCGCTTGGCGTGGTCGCGGCGAGTCTCGCCATCGCGCCCGGCCCGCAGGGGTTCCTCGGCGCCAGTCTCGGTCTGCTGATGTTGGCTGTCGCGGTGGTCGATGCCCGCCGCTTCATCATCCCCAATGAGCTGGTGCTCGCTGCGCTCGCTCTCGGTTTGGTCCACGCCACCATCGACGAAACCGACGGCATCCTGCGCGCTCTGGCAGCCGCGACCCTGCGTGCCGCCGTGCTCGGGCTCCTGTTCTTGAGCTTGCGCGAGCTTTATGCCCGCTGGCGTGGCCGCGAGGGGCTCGGGCTCGGCGACGTGAAGCTCGCGGCGGCGGCCGGCGTCTGGCTCGACTGGCCGGCAATGCCGATCGCGATCGAAATCGCCGCGTTGGGAGCGCTTGCTCTCTACGTGCTCGGCCATGCGCTTGGGCGGCGACGCATCCATGCGGCGACGCGCCTGCCGTTCGGTCTGTTTCTCGCCCCGGCCATCTGGCTCGCCTGGCTGCTGCAGCTCTGGCTGTATGCCTTTTGATGAACCGGGATCTTGCGTTCATTCATCGTTTCGAACCCGGCACCGGTGCCGACGCACCGCCGCTCGTCCTGCTGCATGGAACGGGCGGCGACGAGCACGACCTGCTGGCGCTCGGCCGGACGGTCGCACCCGATTCGGCCCTGTTGTCGCCGCGCGGTAAAGTGCTGGAAAGAGGAATGCCCCGGTTCTTTCGGCGGCTTGCCGAAGGCGTGTTCGATGAGGAGGACGTGCGGCGGCGGGCGCACGAACTCGCGGATTTCATCACGAGTGCGCGCGAGCGCTATGAGATCGGCGTCCCAATCGCCTTCGGCTATTCCAACGGCGCGAACATCGCTGCGGCCGTCCTGCTGCTGCGGCCCGAGCAGCTGTCCGGAGCAATCCTGATGCGCGCCACGCTGCCGCTCTCGCAAATCCCGAAAGTCGAGCTGGCCGGCAAGCCCGTGCTCATCCTCTCAGGCGCGGCAGACCCGATCATCGCGGTCGAGGGCGCCACGCGCTTGGCCTCGAGCTTGCGAGCCGCCGGCGCCGCCGTCGAGCACCACACGTTGCCGGCGGGCCATGAGCTATCGGAGACTGACGTGACATTGGCTCGCCAATGGCTGGCGAAACGCGAAGCGGAAGCCGCACACGAAGCGACCGCATTGCGCAGATAGTCCTGTTCAGTCCATTGTCCGATTGAACCGAAGGGGCAAGGCGCGTGAGGAAGCCCAGCAGGCAGATGATCCGGTGCGCGGCCGTTGCTCTCGCCGTCGTGGCCGTCGCCGGCACGGTGCGAGCGCAGGATTGGCCGGTGCGGCCGGTGACCATGGTAGTGCCGTTCGCGGCCGGCGGACCGATCGACACGCTGGGCCGTCTTCTGGCGCAACATCTCAGCGGCGTACTGGGACAGCAGGTGGTGATCGAGAATGTGTCCGGCGCCGGCGGCATGACCGGCTCGCTCCGGGTGGCGCAGGCTGCCCCGGACGGCCACCAGTTCGTCCTCGGCAGCGTCGGCACCCATGCCCACAACCAGTCGCTCTACAAGAAGCCGCTGTACGACGCGAAGACCGATTTCGCTCCGGTCGCGCTGATCGCCGAAGTGCCGCTGGTGCTGATCACGCGCAACGACCTGCCGCCTGACGATCTCAAAAGCTTCATTGCCTATGCCAAGGCGAACCAGGCGAAAATGCATTACGGCTCGGCCGGCCCCGGCACCTCGACGCATGTCGGCTGCGTCATGTTCAATCTGGCGATCGGTGTCGACGTCACCCACGTTCCCTATCGCGGCGGCGGACCGGCCATGCTCGATCTCACCGCCGGCCGCATCGACTACATCTGCAACATTGCCTCCACTGCGGTGCCGGCGATCGAGGGCAAGACCGTCAAGGCCCTCGCGCTGCTGGCGACTGCACGCTCCCCGGCGCTGCCCGACCTTGCCACCGCCGACGAGCAGGGCCTGCCCGGTTTCGAGGCCTATAGCTGGAACGCGGCGTTCCTGCCGCGCGGCACACCGCAGACAATCGTCGCCAAACTCAACGCCGCGCTGGTCGCCGTGATGGACGTGCCGGCATTCCGCGACCGCCTCAAGGATCTCGGCCTGATCGTCGTGGCGCCCGAACGCCGCACCCCTGACTATCTGCAGAAATTCGTCGCCAGCGAAATCGATAAATGGGCCGGCCCGATCCGCGCCAGCGGCGCCAGCGCGGATTGATGTAGAGGGCATGCCCGCTTGGGCGGATCATGGAGAAAGCCTCGCCTTCAGCGACGAACCATTCGGCCTGCGAACCAGGCATGGTCCGTAGCTGCGTGATGGCCGAGGTAAACTCGGCCCGCAAAGCTCTTTGATGATAGTCGGCCGCCTTGGATCGCAGGCGATTGGACATCAGTTCATCGGGGCAGAAATATACGACGGTCGGGTTGAGGCCTGTTGCCCGCGATGATGCACCACTGCGCGAGAGAAAGGAAAGAGAGTATACTTTGTACCGTCCTACCAAGTCAGCCTGATCACAAGGTTCGCAGCATCGAGCGTGAAGGAGTTTTGGATGACCAAGGGCGGGCAGCTCAAGATCATCGCCGCCACAGCCTTGGCGCTCGCGTGCACGGCCAGCAACGCGGGCGCGGCGCAGTGCGGCAGCACGGCGGCAGGTTTCGAGGCGTGGAAGCAGCAGTTCGCCGATGAAGCGAGGGGGAAAGGCATCAGCGCCTCCGCGGTGACAGCGCTCATGACGACGTCCTATTCGACTGCAACCATCGCGGCTGACCGTGGCCAGAGGAGCTTCGGCTTGTCGCTCGATCAGTTTCTCGCCAAGCGCGGCGGCTCGGCCATCGTCGCGCGCGGGCGCGCGCTCAAGCAAACGCATGCGGCACTCTTCGCCTCAATCCAGCAACGCTATGGCGTTCCACCGGGCCCGCTCCTGGCCATCTGGGGAATGGAGACGGGGTTCGGGAATTCGCGCGGGAACCAGAACGTTTTGTCCGCCGTGGCTACTCTCGCCTATGACTGCCGTCGGGCGGCGTATTTCACCGAGCAGCTCTATGCAGCTCTGACACTGGTCGATCGCGGGATCCTCTCGGCGGGCACGCGCGGCTCCATGCACGGTGAGATGGGCCATACACAATTCCTGCCCAAGAGCATTCTGAACTACGGCACGGGGAATCTCGACAACGCGGCCAACGCACTGGCTTCCACGGCAAACTTCCTGAAGGCACATGGTTGGCGTGCGGGCGCGGGGTACCAGCCCGGCGAAGCCAATTTCGCCGCTATCCAGGCTTGGAATGCTGCTCCGGTCTATCAGCGCGCCATCGCGCTTATTGGCCAGCAGATTGACGGAGGAGAAGGCACGTCTGCGACGCGCTGAAAACATATCGCTCGCGAGATTGACCCATTTCAAGATCTGATTTTGCCAATTCAAGGACGAGCGGCCGAGCGCCGCGTCGAAGGAGAGGTCGTTCACTCTGCCTGCCGGCTTTATGCTGACGTAAGGCCCATCTGCTGCAGCACGGCGCGACCGGCGAGGCCGTAGGGAGAAGCCAGCGTCTCCAGGAACTCGAAGTGGTTGTAGCCTTGGCCGACGATGAGCTGCGCCGGCTTGCCGGCGGCCTGCACGGCGGCGAAGAAGTCGCGCGTCTGGCGCTGGAACTCGGGCGTCTCGTAGGTCCCGTAGCCGAGAACGAGCGGCGTATTGAGCTTGTCGATATGGCGTTGCGCGCTCAGGGCCTGCTCCATCTCATCGGTGAACTTGACGTAGAGGGAGCGCTTCGACAGCCGCACGGGTTTCAGATCGTACATGCCGCTGAGCAAGAGCGCGCCCTTGATGAGGTCGGCGGGCAGGTCGTGCGCACGCCATTCGGTGGTGACCATGCATCCGCCGAGTTGCGAGCCCGAGGAATGGGCCGAGAGATAGAGGCGGTTCGGGTCGCCGCCGAAGCGCGATCCGTTGCGGTAGACCCAGCCGATCGCGCGGCGTACCTGCTCGGCCATGGGAAACAGGCTCCCCTCCGCCTCCTCCACGTTGATGAAGTCGAGGATGACCGAATGAGCGCCGGCGCGGACGAACAGCTCGGCCAGGACCGCATAGTCGGCCGCCTTGTTGCGGCGCCAGGCACCGCCATGAATGAAGATATTGATCGGCGCGTTCGGCCGCGCGGTGCGGAAGATGTCGAGCTTCTCGATCTCGCTCGGCCCATAGCTGACGCGCTCGGGCGCGCCGAGAATCGACCGCGTCCGCTCGCTGTTGGCGAGCCGGCGCTCGACGACCTGGGCGCGATTGGGCGCATAGACTTCCTGGTCGTAGGCGTCGTCCAGGGCGCGCTGGTCCATGTCGAGCCAGACCAGCGCGCCCTTGCGCTCCGTCGCCGCTGCACTCGCCGAACGCTGTGCCATGCCTGTCACTCCATCGTCTGATAGCCGCGGATCACCGCTTCCGAGCCGAAGCCCCAATAGTTTCGCAGCGTGTCGGCTCCCCACACTTTCGGCCGCTGCGGCCGATCCTGGTGCCACGGCCGCGGATCGAAATAGCCGAGCGCCTCGTCCTTCATCTGATCCATCTCGGTGAAGAACTCGACCCGCACCTTGTCGGGGTTGCGGTGATAGATCGCGATATTGTGGCCGATGATGTGCCGGCCGGGCCCCCAGACCAGAGGGATGTCGTTCTTGGCGAGCCACTCGGCGGCGCGCTGAATCTCCGGCCAGTCCTTCACCTCGAACGCGATGTGATGGAGCTGCGGCGTCTCGTCAAATACGAAGTTGACGGAGTGGTGATCGGGACTGCAGCGCAGGAACGCGAACGTATCGTCCCGCCAGTCCGAGACGCGAAAGCCGAGCACGTCGGTGTAGAAGGCGACGACCTGCTGCACGTCCTTGACCCGATAGGCCACGTGCCCAAGCTTGAGCGGCACGATGCCGGCAGGGGTGCGGTCCTCGGCGGCGAAGGCGTAGTCGGAAAAAATCTCGATCAGCGTGCCCTTGGGATCGGCGAAAACGATGGCTTCGGCGATGCCTGGGGAAATGCCGCTGCGCCGTTCGCTCTTGATGCCGTGCTGGGCTAGCTCGCGCGCGACGCTTGCAAGATCGCTTCCCGGCGCGACCTGGAACGACAGGCGGGCCAGTGCATTGGGGGGGCCGTACTCGAGCGCGATCGCCTCCAGGCCGTGCCGGCTCGCCAAAAAGGCGCGCTCTCTCTCGCGCGCCACGACGGTGAGACCGATCACCTGTGTGTAATAGTCGACCGCCCGATCGAGGTCGGGCGTCGTCAGGGTCGCGTGACCCAATCGTCTCACTTGCACCATCGCGTGAGAGCTCGCCTCAACGGGGGCTGGTCTGCAAAAACGTCGCCGTAGGGCGGATTAGCGTAGCGTAATCCGCCGTTCAAAGCGACGGCCGCGGTTACGGCTCGCGTCCCCGTCCTATGGCGCGAAGTATTTCTTGACGCGCTCGATCACCGGTCGTGGCGTGGCATAGATGCCGGCGACCAGGCTCTCCACGTCCTCGCCCGTGGTCGGCGCAATGTCGGCCTGCATCCTTCCGGCTTCGGCGAGAAATTCCGGGTCCTTCATGGTTGCATCGAAGGCGCGGCGCATGAGCGCCGCCCTGGCGGGCGGCATGCCGGGCGGGGCGGCAAAGGCCCGTGCCATGGCCGTCGGCGCGACGAGCAGCGAGATCATCTGGCGGTCTTCCTCGCGGCTCAGGAGATCGAAGATCAGCGGTACGTCGGGCAGTTCGCCCGACTTTTCCAGCCCTACCTGCAGCAGGAAGTTGACCTTGCCGCGCGTGAGCCAGTCGGGCTTGGCGGTCTTGAGTGCCGACAGGCTGATGGTGCAGCGGCCGTCCGCCTCGCCGCGCTCGATCGCCAAAATGGACTCCCGGCTGCCGAGATAGCCGGTCACCACCTTGATCTTGGTGCCGAGCAGGTCGTTGAGGATCAAGGGCCAGGTATCGGTCTCGGAACCGGCACCGGTCCCGGCGACGATCATCTGCCGCGTGCGCGCATCGTCAATCGTCTTGAACCGCGAAGGCACCGACGAGAGGCACAGGCCGACGTCCTTGGTGATGGCGCCGATCCAGGTCAACCGGTTCGTGTCGTAGCCTGGATGACGCGCGCCGATCAGCGGCTCGAGGATCGGCCCGTTGGCGAACGTGGCGAGCGCGGTGCCGTCACGCGGTGCCGCATGCGTGAGATGATACGCCGCGCGAATGCCGCCGGCCCCGGGCATGGTTTGCACCGTGACGGTCGGGTGGCCCGGAATATGTCGCCCGAAATGGCGTGCCAACAGCCGGGCATAGAGATCGATGCCGCCGCCCGCCGTGCCGGCGACCGTGATGGTCACCGGCCGGTCGATTGTGTCCGCTGGCTGCGCACACGCGGGACGCACCAGGCACAAGACAATCAATGTGACACACCAGCGGGTCATCTAGGTTCCGCCGTGTTTTCTTTGTCTCCACATCGTAGCACCGCCGATGCAGCGACCGATCTCCATTGTGGGTCCGGGCGCAAAGTTCTGGCGCCTTCTCAATTCTGCCGCCTTTTGCCGGTTTGAGTGGCCGCAACGCTGCCGAACGCCTGAGGTGAGGGGCCTTCCAGGCTGAGTGCAGCGTCGCCGTGGGATGCAATCAGGGGAAAACCGCCTGCTCCGTGATGGATCGGGCGGATCGACCGGCATCGCCCAAAGCCCCTGGCGATGCCGGAGGGGAAAACGCTGTCCACTCTCGCCCTACGGGATGATGACGGCCTGTTGCGCCGCGTCGCGCTCGAAGTCGCGCCGGTTGCCGGGAGGGAGCCGGCGGCCGATTCGGCCGCGCGGGCGCCGCACGCCAGCCGTCGCGCGCTCGACTGGTTCGTCTTCGGCGTGGCCGACGTTCAGACCGGTTTTGGTCCGTTCGTTGCCGTGTACCTGACGACCCAGGCCTGGACGCAAGTCGATATCGGGCTGGTTCTCACCGTGGGGGGTCTGGTCGCGTTGCTCGGCCAGATGCCCGGCGGCGCGCTCGTGGACGCGGTGCGCTCGACCCGTTGGGCCGCCTCGCTGGCTGTCCTGGCGATCGGCATCAGCGCGCTGGCGCTTGGGCTGTGGCCTGTCTTTCCCATCGTGATGGCGTCGCGAGTCCTGCATGCCGCCGCGAGCTGCGTGCTCGGTCCCGCCATTGCGGCGATCAGCCTCGGCCTGGTCGGGCATGCGGCCTTGGGCGAGCGCATCGGGCGCAACGCCCGCTTCGCCTCGATCGGCGCAGGCCTGTCCGCTGCCGCCATGGGGGCGTCAGGTCATTTCTTGTCGAACCAATCCGTCTTCCTGGTGACGGCCGCGCTGGTGGTGCCGACCTTGCTGGCGCTGTCGCAGATACGGATGAGCGACGTGGGTCTGCCACAGGGGCAGGGCGCCGGCTTGGAGCACCGCCCGCTGGTCACGGCCCCGACATCGCGAAATCTTCTGCGCAATCGGCCCCTCGTGATCTTCGCCGCATGCATTCTGCTGTTTCATCTGGCGAACGCCGCGATGCTTCCGCTCATGGCCGGTGTCATGGCAACGCGAGCAAGCGAATCGGCAGCGGTTTCGATCGCGGTCTGCATGATCGTGCCGCAGCTCGTCGTCGCCGCCTTCTCTCCCTGGGTCGGCCGGCAATCCGCATGCTGGGGGCGCCGTCCGCTGCTGGCGGCCGCGTTCGCAGCGCTCGTCGTCCGTGGGCTCATGTTTGCATCGGCGGCCGATCCCTACGCCGTCATCGCCATTCAACTGCTCGACGGCGTGTCGGCGGCGGTCCTCGGTGTGATGTTCCCGCTCGTCGTCGCCGACGTGACCCGCGAATCCGGCCGCTTCAACCTCGCTTTGGGCATCGTCGGCAGCGCGGTTGGCATCGGTGCTTCGCTCAGCACCACGCTCGCCGGATATATGGCGGATCACTTCGGCCGCGGCGTGACCTTTACCGGCCTTGCCGGTGTGGCCGCGCTCGGACTGGTGCTGGTCTTGCTGCTGATGCCGGAAACGAGACCGGACCAAGAGCTTGACGCGCATATCCGGCTCGCGCCGGCCTGAAGGGCGAGCCGACGCATGCATCAGGCGCTGCTTCGGCTGGTCGATGACTCTATGCCGAGCGTAAGCCGGTGACCAAGCGCGGACGCGGCGCCGCGGCTTGCATGAGGCTGCGATACACCTCGAGGTAGTCTTCGGCCATTCGCCGCGCCGTAAACCGCTCCTCGAAGCGCCGCCGAATATTTTCTCGCGAGAGCTCCGGCAGCCGGTAGACGGCGCCGACCGCGCTGGTCTCGTCCTCGACCACGAAACCGGTCAGCCCATCCTCGATCACTTCCGGAACGGCGCCGCGGTTGAAGGCAATGACCGGCGTGCCGCAGGCCATGGCTTCGATCTGCACCAGGCCGAACGGCTCCGGCCATGCGATCGGCGCGAGCAACGCCAGCGCGCCGCTCAAGAATTCCGATTTCTCCTGATCGCCGATCTCGCCGATATATTCGACGTGCGGAAGACTGAGCAGCGGCCGAATCTCTTCCTCGAAATAATCCCAGTCCATCTTGTCGATTTTGGCTGCAATCTTCAGAGGATAGCCGCTGAGGCCGGCAATGCGAATGGCCCGATCGATGGCCTTCTCCGGCGAAATGCGGCCGAGAAAGGCCAGATAGCTCGGCTCGACGGGACGCGGCGTGAGCAGGTTGTGCGGCAGCCCGTGGTGAATCGTCCGCACCCAGCGCCCGTTGGGCACTGGCCGTCGCTGCGAGTCCGATATCGAGACGACCGGCACGTTGGGAAACGTCGCGAACACGGATTGGTGCTCGGCCAGATCCAGGCGGCCGTGCCATGTGGTCACGAACGCGGTCGATTGGCGCGAAAACAGCGAGAACGGGTAGTAATCCAGATGAAAGTGCAGGAAATCGAACTCGGAAGCCCGCTGTCTCACCCGTTCCAGCAGGCTCATGTGCAAGGCGTTCGGATCGCGGATGGCGGCATCGTGCCGTAATGCGCGTGGCCACATCGCCTCCAGCTTGGCCGATGTCTGCGAATCACCGCTCGCAAACAACGTGACATCGTGTCCTAGCGCGACCAATTCCTCGGTCAGCCAGTGAACCACTCGTTCGGTCCCGCCATAACGCTGCGGGGGAATTGCTTCGGTCAACGGAGCTATCTGCGCGATCCGCATCGAGAATCCCCTTGAATGGATGGGCAGTATGCAAATTCGGCATGGCCGATTCTCTTTAAACCGGAACACCGGGGAGAATGTTCCGCTGAACCGATGACGAAGTTGCACGTTGGCAATTGGTGATCCCACGAGGTGGGACACAGAGCCTTCATGTCCAAGTGCCGGGGCATATTTCGCAGTTGATCAGCCGATCGGGGACGCTCGATGGACTTGCCTTGCCATTATGCCGGTCGCCCGCTGGCATTCCTCGTCCGCTATATCTCGCGGCGCCCAGTGTGCCATGCTGCCATCCTGGTAGCCGTGCTCGGCGCCGTCATCTGCTCCGTGAGCGCCCAGTATGGCGTGAAGTTTCTCGTCGATACGTTATCGGGGGCGCGTGCCGCCGACCTGGCGTGGTTCGCCTTCGCCTTGCTGGTGGCACTGATCGTGGCCGACAATCTGCTGTGGCGGGCTGCCAGCTGGATCGCGAGCTATACGTTCGTAGGCGTGACGGGAGACTTGCGGCGCGATCTGTTTTGTCATCTGACCGGTCACACGCCGAGCTATTTCGCGGACCGGATGCCTGGAACGCTGACCAGCCGCATCACCGCTACGGCCAACGCCGTGTTCACCATCGAGAACATGTCCATGTGCAACGTGTTGCCGCCGTGCGTGGCGACATTCGTTGCCATTGCCTGGGTGGCGACCGTCAGTCCGGCGATGGCGGCTGCGCTGACCGTGGTCTCCGCCATATTGGTATTCGCGATGTTCCGCCTCGCCGCCGCGGGCCGCGCCTTGCATCACGATTTCGCCGACAAGGCCGCGGCCGTTGACGGTGAAATGATCGATATCGTCGGCAACATGCCGCTTGTCTGGGCATTCGGCGGAGTCGGCCGCGAGCGGCAGCGGTTCGACACGACGGTCCGTCGTGAAATGTCGGCGCGCCGCCGCAGTCTCTATTACCTCGAGACGGTGAGGACCCTGCATGCGGTTGTCACCATGCTGTTGACCATCGCGGTGTTGGCCTGGGCCATCGTGCTGTGGCAACGCGGGGCGGCAACGACGGGCGATGTGGTCCTGGTCACTACCTTGGGTCTCGGCATCCTGCATGCCACGCGAGATCTCGCCGTCGCTCTGGTCGACGTGACACAGCATATGGCCCGTCTTGCCGAGGCCCTGACCACCCTTCTGGTCCCGCACGCGTTGCGCGATTCGCCGGCGGCGGAACCGCTGCCGCGAGTCGGGGCGAGCATCGCGTTGGAGAACGTCTGCTTCACTTATCCGGATGGGCGCTGCGTGTTCGACAAATTGAGCCTGCGCATTGATCCGGGCCAGCGGGTCGGACTGGTCGGTCCATCCGGTGGGGGGAAGTCGACGCTCTTCGCCTTGCTGCAACGTTACTATGACGTCGAGGCTGGATGCGTCCGCATCGCCGGCCGGGACATCTCGCGGGTGAGGCAGGACAGCCTCAGCAACACGATTGCCATCGTCCCGCAGGATATTTCGCTGTTTCATCGTTCGATCATCGAAAACATTCGCTACGGACGGGCGGACGCCTCGGACGAGGACGTGTTCAACGCCATGCTGGCCGCCCGCTGCGATTTCATCGGCGCCTTGCCGGACGGAATTCACACGATTGTCGGCGACCGCGGCGTCAAGCTGTCCGGCGGCCAACGCCAGCGCATCGCCATTGCCCGGGCATTTCTCAAGGACGCGCCGATCCTCCTGCTCGATGAGGCGACTTCGGCGCTCGATTCGGAATCCGAGGAAGCGATCCGTGCGGCCCTCGACCGCTTGATGCAGGGCCGCACCGTGATCGCGATTGCGCATCGCCTGTCCACCCTGCGCAATTTCGATCGCATCGTCGTGCTGCAGGACGGACAGGTGGTGCAGGACGGCCCGCCCGACAAGTTGGTGCGGCATCCGGGCCGCTATCGCGAATTGGTCCAGCAGGAGGTCACGCGGCTCGCCCGCCACGCCGCCTGACACGAGCCAGCGCTCAAGGCTCGCTGCCGGCATGACCGCCGCGCCGCTGCCCCCTACGCAACCATTCGTGGAACCCGCACGATCAGCAAACCAGCGCATGTTCGCCGAATGCCCGTCCCGGCGCTGTTGCGGCCCCAGGCCCTGAACAGAGGACCGAGATCACGCGCCACTCGTCACTTGGCGTGCCAAATTCCACAATAAGCATGCTTCCAGCGCCGCTCCTCTGGCGCGATGCCTGGCTTTTGCAGAGTGGTTGTTAGCTCGCCGCTAACTGCGTTCTCCCGGCAAATCGATAAAATTGCAATCAATTCCGCGGGATTTTTTTAGAGCCAACACGCTACCAATTTTACGCAAGTACGGACCAGAGCCCGCAGACAGTCCGCTGTCGTCCGAATGAACGGCGGCGGGTCTGAGGGCCGCATGGATCAGGGGAATCGGCGTGCCGCTCGTACTCATCGTCGACGATCAGGTCACGAACCGGAGCATTTTCTCGAAGCTTGCCGCGTCGATCGAGGACGATGTGACGGTGCACGCGTGCGGCGACCCGAAAGAGGCGCTCGATTGGGCGCGAGATCACACGCCTGACCTGGTCATCACCGACTACAAGATGCCTGGAATGGACGGGGCCGAGCTCATTCGTCAGTTCCGCCACATCCCCGGCGCCGCCGAGATTCCCGCAATCGTCATCACCATCTACGAGGAACGCAGCTTTCGTCTGCGCGCACTCGAGGCGGGAGCGACGGACTTCCTGCACAGTCCGGTGGATCGCCACGAATTCGTCACAAGGGCACGAAATCTGCTCCGGCTGCGCAAGCAGCAACTCCTGCTGGAACGCAAGCTCGAAGTGAGCGAGCGCTCGCGCGAGGAGGCGCTGCGCGACTCCAGCGAGCGCCTGGCGCAGGTGATCGACACCGTGCCGGCCATGGTCAGCGCCACCGACCGCCAGGGCCGCTTCATCTTCGTCAACGCGTACCACACTCTGGTCACCAACAGCGACGCCAACGCCAGCGCCGGGCACCATGCGCGCGCGCTCGACCGCACGATCTTCGAGGGCAACACGTCGTTGCCCAGCTATGAAGAAGAGATCGTGGACCGGACTGGCGCAAGACGGGTGTTTCTGACGACCAAATCGCCGTTGCGGGATCGATCCAACGGAGTTGTCGCGGTTCTGACCACCTCGATCGACATCACCGAGCGCAAGCAGGCGGAGAGCCATCTGTTTTATATGGCGCATCACGACGCCCTGACCGATCTGCCCAACCGCACCCTGCTGCGCAGCCGCTTGAACCGGAGCATTGCGCGCGCGCGGCGCGGCGACAGTTCCTTCGCGCTGCACCTGGTCGATCTCGATGGGTTCAAGGCCATCAATGACGTGCTCGGACATTCCGCCGGCGACCGGTTCCTCAAGCTGATCGCCGAACGTTTGCGCGCGGTCATCGGCGAGCGTGACACCGTGGCTCGCCTCGGCGGCGACGAGTTTGCGATCCTGCAAAATCGCGTCGCCAGTGCCCAGGACGCGGCGGACCTGGCGCTGCAGATCATCGACATCGTCAGCGAGCCGCAGGTGATCGGTGGCGAGCGCCTGAATTGCACCGCCAGCATCGGCGTGACCCTGCACCCGAGCGACGGCGGGGAGGGCGACCAGCTTCTGAAGAACGCCGATCTTGCGATGTATCGGGCCAAGGCCGACGGCGGAAACAGCTACCGCTTCTACGCCAGCGACATGAACACGCGCGCGCGGGCGGCGGTCGCACTCGACAATGCGATGCGCGAGGCCATCGAGCAGGAACAGTTCATGCTCTACTATGAGGCGCAGGTCGACACCCGATCCGGCAGCATCGTCGGGGCCGAAGCGCTGCTGCGCTGGCGACGGCCCGACCGCGGGATCGTGGAGCCGGCCGATTTCCTTGCGCGCGCCGAGGAAAACGGCCTCATCGTTCCGATCAACGAATGGGTGCTGCGCGAAGCCTGCCGCGAGGCGAGGTCGTGGTCGCGCCTGGGGTATCCGCCGCTGCGGATCAGTGTCAATCTGTCGCCGATCCAGTTTCGCAAGCAAAGCGTGCCGCTGCTGGTGACGCAGATCCTCGGCCAAACCGGCCTCGAGCCATGGCGCTTGGACCTGGAGCTCACCGAGAACATCGTGATGCAGGATGCTGAAGCGGTTGCCCGCGATCTGCAGCAGCTGCGCGATCTCGGCGTCAAGATCTCCATCGACGATTTCGGCACCGGCTACTCGTCACTGACATACGTGAAGCAATTTCCCGTCGACCGACTGAAGATCGATCAGTGCTTCATTCGTGATCTCGCCCAAGATCCCAGCGACGCGGTGATCGTGCGCGCCATCGTCAGCCTCGCGCACAGCCTCGAGCTCGACGTCGTCGCGGAAGGCGTCGAGACGCGCGAACAGATGCAGCTGTTGCGTTTCGAGGGATGCCACGAGATGCAGGGCTACTACTTGGCCAGGCCGATGCCGGCCAAAGAATTCCTTGCGTTGGTCGCCGGCCGGTCGCAGGTCGCCCTGACGGCGTGAGACCGCAATGAGCAGGGCCGCCGACGAGCGCGCCACCGAACGAGGTCTTTGGCGCATCCCGCCGCTGGCGAGGCTCGGGACATGCCTGCGCCGCAGAGCCGACTGCGAACATGAGCTCACGATCAACCGGCTCGCCGTCTGCGCTCTCGTGTTCGCCTATCTCGCCGTTGCAGGAGCATTAGGCGCGACCCATGCGTGGGAGGTTCTGCGCACGCACGGCATCTACTTCGCGGCCTATTGCGCCATATCCATCGCTTTCTTCGTCCACATCGTGTACTGGCCGGCTGTTTCCCCCGCGCGCCGGATGCTCGGAATTCTGATCGACTTCGGAACGCTGTCCTGGGTCATGCACGTCGGAGGGGAGCTTACGTCTCTGCTCTATCCGATGTACCTGTGGGTCATCTTCGGGAACGGCTTCCGCTTCGGCCTGAAATACCTGTTCGCCGCCATGGCCGTCGGCGTCACGGGATTTATGGCAGTGATCGAAACGACCGAATATTGGTGGTCTCATCTCGAGCTCGCCGCAGGTCTCCTTACCGGGCTGATCATTCTGCCCCTCTATGCAGCAACGCTGATCCGAAAGCTGTCGGCGGCGCGACAGCAGGCGGAAGCCGCGAGCCAGGCCAAGAGCCAGTTTCTGGCCAGCGTCAGCCACGAGCTGCGCACGCCGCTCACCGCCATCATCGGGTTGAGCGATCTGTTGCGCGAGGCGGCGATCGACGACGAGCATCGCGACATGACTCGGACGATCGGAACCGCGAGCCGCTCATTGCTGGCGCTGATCAATTCGCTGCTCGACTTCTCGCGCATCGAACAGCGATGCATCGCGTCGAACCCCGTCCGATTCGACCTTTATGCGCTCCTGATGGATGTGCGGGCAATTCTCGCCGTTTCCGGGCAGGAGAAGTCGGTACGCCTTGCGCTGCACGTCACTTCGCGCACCCCTCGTTTCGTCACGGCGGACAGACGCCACGCGGAGGAGATTCTGCTGAATCTCGGCGGCAACGCGGTGAAGTTCACCGAGCGCGGGAGCGTCGTCATCGCCGTCGACGCGGTGCCGAATGGCGCCGGTCTCCGGCTGCGGTGCGAGGTCTCCGACACCGGTATCGGCATCGCGCCGGAAGCCCAGGCGCGCATTTTCGACAGCTTTACCCAGGCGGACGCGACGATCATCGACCGTTTCGGCGGGACCGGTCTCGGTCTCGCCATCGTCAAGCAGCTGGTCGAGTTCCACAACGGCGTGATCGGCGTCGACAGCGAGCTCGGTGCCGGCAGCACGTTCTGGTTCGAGCTCGACGTCGCAGCCGCGCAAGAGACGATAAAGGCCCCTTCATGCGGCGACGGGCCGGTGGTGATGCTCTCGGCGGACCGGCGTTTGCACGAGCTTGCCGCGCAGCTTGGCGCCGACGTCAGAGTTGTGCCGACGGACGAGGAGGCGGGCGCCGCCCTGGTCGAATTGACGCGACGGGGCGCGCGCCGCCCGGTCGCCATCATCGATGCCGGCAGGCACGCAGCCGAGGCGGTGCTGACCGCGAAGGCGCTCATCGGTAATCGATGCGCGGACGCGCCGGCCCTCATTCTGGTCACCGACGAGCCGGTTTCCGGCATGCTCCCTCGCGATGCGCGCAGCCTGTTCGTGACCACACTCGCGCGATCGACCGACGGCCCCGGCCTGGCCGCCGCGCTGGGCGTCGCACGCGGCAACGAACCTTCCGCTCCGACCGAAGATGAGGGCAGAGCGGCGCAGCCGAGCACGCGCAAGCTCAGAATCCTGGTGGCTGAGGACAATCGCACGAACCAGATGGTGCTCGCCAAGATTCTGGAGCGCGCCGGTCACGAGGTGCATCTCGTCGATAACGGCGAAGCGGCGCTCGACGCTTTGGATGAGCGCGTGATCGACGTCGTCTTGATGGACGTGAACATGCCGGTCATGAACGGCATCGAGGCGACGAGGCTCTACCGGTTCGCGTCGCCCGACGCGGATCCAATCCCGATCGTCGCGCTGACGGCGGATGCAACGGCGGAGGCTGAGGCGCGCTGCACGGCCGCCGGCATGAATGCCTGTCTGACCAAGCCGGTCGAGGCGGCGCGCATCCTGCAGGTGATCGAAAGCCTGACGCAGCACCGCGCCCGTGACGGCGAGACGGTCAGCGCGGCGGAAAGCGCGGCCGGGACCCCGCAAAGCCCGAATGTCCCGTCCAAACTGGAAGGTTGCCTCGAGCGCCAGGCGCTGGACGACCTCAAGGAGGTCGGGGGCGACGAGTTCGTGGCCGAACTGGTGGCGCAGTTTACCGCCGACGCGGCCGCGATCCTGCGCGAGCTGAGCGCCGCCGCCACGCAGCGAAACGTCGAGATCTTTCGCGATCGTGCGCATGCGCTGAGAAGTGGCGCGGCAAATATCGGAGCGCACCGCGTCTACGATTTATGCCTGGCCTGGCGGCAGATCGGTGCGCCCGAACTTGCCGGCAGCGGCGCCGAGCACGTGATCAAGCTGCGCGATGAAATCGATCGCGTCCGTGTTGCGCTCGATGCGCATGTCGCCGCCTTGCGCGCGGCAGCGCCGGGCGCCGACAATGGTCCAAACGAAGAGCGTGACACTGGCTAGAGCGCCCGCTGTGCGGCACCGTTGAATTGTGCCGTGACGCGATGCTGTTGCGCCAGCATCAGGCGTTCCATCTTGCGCAGGTCGGGTTCGTCGAGCCGCAAAGCGGCATCCACCCATATCCCGGTCACGTGCTCCAGTTCTTCGAACGTGAGCGGGTTGAGGCGACGTCGGACCTCGCAGACGGCGCGATGGGCGTTATGGTGCCGCGTGCTCCGCGTAATGTAGCGGCGCACGGCGGTTTCGCCTTGCCCCTCTTCGGCAAGCACGTCGACCAGGCCCATGTCGTGCAGTTCGGCGGCGCCGTAGACCCGGCCGCTGAGGATCATGCGCTCGGCCCGCGCCGCGTCGAGCTTGCGGCACAACAGGCTGTAAGCGCCCATGCCGGGAAACAGGTTGAACAGGACTTCCGGCAGACCGAACTTGGCGCTCTTCTCGGCGATGATCACATCGCAGGACAATGCCGCCTCGAAGCCGCCGCCCAGCGCATCCCCCTGAACGAGCGCAATCGTCACGACCGGCAACTCGAGAGCCGTGGCATTGCCGTACACGATCTCGATGCAAGCGTGTGCGTAGCTGGCGAGCGCGGCACGATCGCCCGCCCTGATCCGATCGGCGAAGAAGGAGAGGTCGCCGCCCATATGGAAGATGCGAGGAAACCGCGATCCAACGACGATGTGGCGGATCGGCGGATCGAGTTCGACGGCATCGTGCTCGAACATGCGTTTGATCGAGCGCTGTATCTCGGCGAGATCGCTCAGGAGGCGGTGGGTGAAATTCGGCACACGGTGAGGCGCGAAGTAACACCAGAAGATCTTGTTCTTGAGGTCGAGCGTGATCTCGAGGTCCTGGTAAGATCCAGGCGAAAGGCGAGCCTCGTCGTCGTCGGCGTGCGGCGCAGCGGAAGCGCGCCGTGCCGTCTCCGCCACATTGCTGGGAATGACTCGAAGAGGGTTTCGCCGTGAGGACCAAGAGAGTGGGGCAGCGCCAACGCCGGTCGGTAGCTCGTCTTGGCCCGGAACGGGAGTCACTGCACACTCCGACGGACTGCAATCACAAGGGGCAGAGATGAGTTTAACGGAAAGTTTACCGGTGCCAAACCAATTCGTTAATTTGGGTTAACACGTGCCCGCCATGGGAAATATCACGCGCGACGGAACCTGCATGAACACTTCGGGAACAACCGCTCCGCGAAACCACATCACTCATCTGTTGTTTGCGCAATAGGCGCGCTTGGCAGTCTTGCGATCCTTCGCCTAACATCAAAGTCGGCCCATGCCCGATCTGGTTAGGCACCTTTGAATGAGGAGCTTGCATCATGCTCACCGCCGCGAAGCGTTCGGATGCACTGTCGATCCCGTTCGATTCCGATCGCCTGGACCGCCTGATGGACGAAGCTGGCATCGATGTCATCCTCGCCACGTCGAAGCACAATGTCCAATATCTGCTCGGCGGACACCGCGCGTTCTTCTTCGACTACATGGATGCGATGGGTTTGAGCCGCTACCTTCCGGTGGTCATCTATCCCAAAGGGGCGCCCGGCAAGGCCGCCTACATGGGCCACCGGCTCGAGCGGTTCCAGCAGGAAGTGCGGCCGCTGTGGACGCCGGAGATCGAGATGTCCTCCAGCGGTTCGGTCGACGCCATCGACAAGGCCATTGCCTACCTCCGCCGCCTGGGGACCAAGCCGCGCCGCATCGGCATCGAAATGGGATTTCTGCCGCTGGATGCCGGGACGGCCGTGAGCCGGGCGTTTCCCGACAGCGAAATGGTCGATGCCCTGTTCGTGCTCGAGCGCCAGCGGGCGCGCAAGAGCGCCGGCGAATTGCAAAAGCTGCGCCTTGCCTCCGACCGCGTCATCGAATCCATGCAGGCGGTGATCGCAAGCCACGGCCCGGGAAGCACGAAGCAGGAATTGGCCGACGCCCTCAAGCGCGAGGAGGTCAACCGCGGGCTGACCTTCGAATACTGCTTGGTCGCCGCGGGCGCGAGCCACAACCGCGCGCCGTCCGAGCAGACGTGGGAGGAGGGCGATGTGCTCTCACTCGATTCCGGCGGCAATTATCACGGCTACATCGGCGACGTCGCCCGCATGGCGATCCTGGGCGAGCCTGACGCGGAACTGGAGGACCTGCTCGGCGAGATCGAGCATATCCAGCGCGCAGCGATGAAGCCTATCCGGGCCGGTGCGATGGGCGGCGAGATCTATGCTGCCGCGGAGGCGCTTGTGCACAAATCGAAGCATCACAACCATATGGAGTTCCTGGCGCACGGAATGGGCCTGGTGAGCCACGAGGCACCCCATCTCACCAATGCCGGTCCGGTGCCGTACTCCGACGAAGATGCCCATCGTCCGCTCGAGGCCGGAGTGGTGATCTCGGTCGAGACCACGCTCAAGCATCCGCGCCGCGGATTCATCAAGCTCGAGGACACGGTCGCCGTCACCGATGACGGGTTCGACATCTACGGCGAGGGCGCGCGCGGCTGGAACCGCGGTGCAACGGCGGCTGCGCGCTAGCGCTTGTGGAGTTCGCCGGCATGAAGCGGAGAATGCTTGGCGCCGTCCTCAGCCTGCTCGCGCTGACCATCGCGTCACACGCACAAGATTATCCCAACCGGCTGATCAAGCTGATGCATGGCTTTCCGCCGGGCGGCAATATCGACGTGGTGGCCCGCCTGCTGGCGCAGGACCTGTCCAAGGCCCTCGGGCAAACCATCGTGGTCGAGGGCAAGCCCGGCCCGGGGGGAAATCTTGCGGCCGAGGCGGTCGCGGCCAGCGACCCTGACGGGTATACGTTGCTGCTCGTCGCCGGCCTGCATCCCGCGGTGGCGGCGGTCTATAAGAAACTCAAGTACCGGCCGGTGGATGACTTCGCGTGGATTTCCACGGCGAGCTTCTATCCGTTCATCGTGTGCGTGCGAAAGGATTCGGCCCTCAAGAACATGGCCGACCTGTTGCAGGCGGCGCGCGCCAATCCCGGCGGCGTGACGTCCGGAACGGCAGGAGTGGGCTCCATCGCCCATATGACGACGGAGCTGATCGCCAACCAGGCCGGCGTGAAGCTGTTGTCGGTGCCCTATCGCGGCGAGGCGCCGGCGATGACTGGTCTGCTCAGCGGCGACGTGAACTTGGTGGTGGCAACCACGACATTGGCGGCACCTCACATCCGCAGCGGGGAGGTGAGGGCGCTGGCCGTCACCGGCAAGACGCGGTGGAAGGACTTTCCCGATCTACCCACCATGGCCGAGTCGGGACTTGCGGATATCGAGGTCATCTCGTGGTCCGGGTTGGCGGCTCCGGCCAACACGCCGCAGCCGATCGTGCAGCGCCTCAATGCCGAAGTGCAGCGCGTCATCGCCGCCCCGGAGCTGCGCGCGCGCCTGGAAAGCTTCGGCGCCGAGGTGCGCGGCACCACGCCGGCCGAGATGCGCGAACTGGTGGAGCGCCAGGTTGCGCTATGGACCAAAGTGGCGAAGGCGGCCAACATTCAGCTCGATTGAGCTTTGCCGCCCATGTTCGATGCGCGTGAGCGGCCCGCAAACCAAGCAAGCGCGAACAGCATGATGGCGACCACGGCCGCAGCAATCCCATGCTTCAGATGGATGTGGCTTGAGCCCGCTTCGAAGCCGGGAAAGAAGGTCGGCAACGAGCCTGCGGGCAGGACCCAGTAAACGACCGCGATGATTGCGAACACCAAAGCCAGAATGATCGCGATAATGCGCATATTTCGTGCCTCAATGACGTTGCCAGAACCCTGCCGAACACCCGCCGCCCGTAAACGCTGATGCCGGAGCGGGCGTTCAGTCCGAGGAAAAGCCGACCGCCCGGGTCATCTTGCCCCAGGTCGCAATCTCGCTGCGAAAATACGCGTCTGTTTCGCCGCGGTTCTTCACGATGGGATCGAATCCGATCGTCTTGAGCTTTTGCTGCGCCTCGGCCCCTTTGATGATCTCGTTGATCTCGGCGTTGAGCTTCGCCAGCACTGGTACCGGCGTTTTCGCCGGCGCGAAAAAACCCACCCATGAGCCGGAGTGGACGTCGGGAAAGCCCATCTCGCCGTAGGTTGGAACCTCGGGCACGGCGCTGTTGCGCGTCGCGCTGGCAAGCCCCAGTCCGCGCAAGCCCCCCTGGTTGATCTGCGGCGTCACGGTCGGCAGGGTGAGCACAATCGCGTCGACATGGTTGCCGATGGCGGCGGCAACCGCCGGCGCACCGCCGGTAAAGGGAACGTGCACGGCCTTGACCTTGGCCACCTCGCGGAAGAAGTACTCCGCTCCGATATGCGGCCCGGTTCCCACACCGGCGCTGCCGTAGGTGAAGCTCTTCTCCTTGCCGGCGGCGATGAACTGCCGCAGATCCTTGGCCGGGTTGCTCGGATGGACGGCCAGCACATCGGGACTGATCGCCACCATGGCGATGGCGCTAAGATCGTCGGTGGAGAAGCCCTTGTTCTTCGAGGCGGTCTCGTTGACCGCCAGCGCCGATGTGGTGGCCAGGATCGTATAGCCGTCCGGCGTCGCTGAGCTCACCACCTTGGCGGCGAGGTTGCCGCCGGCGCCGCCGCGGTTCTCGATCACCACCGTCTGACCCAGGCGCTCGCTGAGCTTCTGACCCACGAGGCGGGCGACGACGTCGGCGATGCCGCCGGGTGCGAAGGCAACGATCATGGTGACGTTCTGCGCCGGATAGGTCTGCGCCGCGCAGGGCTGCGCCAGACCGATAAGCACAAGCGCGAGGCTCAAGCCCGCGGCGCCGGTCATGCCCCAAGTGAATTGTCCGTGTCTCATGTGATCCGATCCTGGCTGCTTGGCTTATTCATAGACGCTGCATGATGCTTTGCACCTTTGGCCATGCCTCGGCGCCGCGCCGCTGCATCAGCGCCAAATAATCGGGGTTTTCCCACTTCACGATTGCGGCGCGGAAGCTCTCCCGTTGCTTGCAGCAATCATACCAGTGTGCCACGTGGTGCCGCTCGCCGATCATTGCGAGAATGTTGAGGTGCTCGAGCCGCGCCAGGTAAGGCGTGAAAGCCACATCCGCCAAGGTGTAGTCATCGCCGGCGAGCCATTCGTGCCCGGCGAGCGCGTCCTCCATTTCGTCGAGCATCTGCACCATCCGCTGCACCGCGACGACGAAGTGCTGCGAGTCGATTCCCCGCTCGATCACGTCGCGTCGGCGCTCGCGCTTGAAGATGTTCGGGATCTGCTCGAGCATCTTCGTCCCCAGCTCGCCGCGCTCCAGATATTGATGGCGGAACGCGATGCCGAAGCTCAAGATTGCGGCGCTCGCATCGTGGATATCCTCGTCGAGCTGCTTGGTCCACAGCCGCATCCGGGCGCGCCCGTAAGCAGTCTCGGGCGCGAGCGGCGGATCGGGATGGGCCTCGTCGAGGTATTCGAGGATGACGTTCGATTCCGGGATGACCCGCTCGCCGTCGATCAGGGTCGGAACGACCGCGCGCCGGTTGAGCTCGCGATACCACGGCGCCTGGTGCTCGCCGGCACGCAAAACGAGATGCCGGCTTTCCCAGTCGAGGTGTTTCTCCGCCAGACACACCCGCACCTTCTGGGCACAGAGCGACATGTCGTTATGATAGAGCGCCAGCATGATCCCTCCTGATCCAACCGATCATCCACGCTCCCGGGCGCGCCGTCCAGAACACCCGATTGCACGATGCTCCGCTTGGCTTCTCTCTTCCGCCAAAATAGATCGTTTAAGTTGTTATCGCCCTGATCCTTTACATCGCTCAATGCCCATGCATCACTTCACCATTCTCGACCAAGGTCCGTGATGAAGCCTGCCCAGTTCCGCTACCACGCACCCAAGACCGTCGACGAAGCAATCGCCGTTCTGGCCGAGGTCGCGCCGCAGGACGGACGCATCCTCGCCGGCGGACAGAGCCTGGTCCCGACGATGGCCTTCCGTCTGGCGCGGCCGACGCATCTAGTCGACATCAACGGCATCGATGCGCTCAGGCGGCTGGAGGTCGACGGCGACGAGCTTTGCATCGGCGCCTGCGTGCGTCATGAAGCATTCCGGCGTCCGGTGGTCGCCGGTCCGCTCGGCGAGCTCCTGGCCACGGTCGTTCGCTATATCGCCCATTACCCGATCCGCACGCGCGGTACGTTCTGCGGCAGCATCGCCCATGCCGACCCCGCGTCGGAGTGGTGCACGGTCGCCGCCGCCCTTGGCGCCACAATGGTGGCGAAGAGCGTTCGCGGCACGCGCAGCATCCCGGCGCACGAATTCTTTGCCGGCATCATGACGACGGCGCTCGATGACGACGAATTGCTGAGCGAAGTCCGCCTGCCGCTGCTGGCGCCCGATACCCGGTTCGGCTTTTACGAATTCAGCCGCCGCGCCGGCGATTTCGCCATCGCCATGGCGGTCTCGTGCTATCGCACGAGCGAAGGCAAGATCGTTGCGCCACGGGTTGCGGTCGGCGGCGCCGAGCCGAAGGCCCGGCGCATCGCGGCTGCCGAGCAGGCGCTCGTGGGCGCCGTGCCGGGACCGGACAGTTTCGCCGCTGCCGCCGCTGCCGCCGCTGCGGACGTCGATCCCATGGAAGACGCGATGACCAGCGCGGACTATCGCCGCGATCTCATCGGCACCGTCACGCGCCGCGCCCTGGAACGATCGCTGTCCTGACAGCAAAATTAGCCATGGCGCAGGACGTCGCTGCCGGCATGCCAGGAAGGCTGCTCCCCGGGAAAGAAGACCGGATGCCGTGGGTTGGCCGCTCGATCCGGCGTCTCGAAGATGGGACGCTGGTGACCGGGCAGGGGCTGTTCACGGCCGATCTCCCGGCCGCATTGTGGGTCCGCTTCGTGCGCAGCCCGGTGGCGGCCGGCCGCATCGTCCGGGTCACGCAGCCAAGCGGCATGGCGCGGCGCGACACCATGGTGCTGACCGCCGCCGATCTCGCCGGCGTCAAGGCGATCCGGCCCATGCTGCACAAGTTCAACTACGTGCCGATCAGCCAGCCGATCCTGGCGGCGGATGTTGTGCGCTTCGTCGGCGAGCCCGTTGCGGCCGCCGTGGCACCGAGCCCGGAGGAAGCCGAGGACCTGGCCGATCGCGTCGAGGTCGAGATCGAAGAGACGCCGGCTGTGGCCGACGCGCGTGCAGCGCTTGCCGCCGACGCCCCGTTGGTTCATGCCGACGCAACCGGCAATGTCGTCGTCGCGGCGCAGGTAAAGACCGCCGGGTTCGATACGAAAACCGCTGCTGGTCTGCGGCGCATCGGTGTCCAGGCCCGCTCGCGCCGGCAGAACGCGCTGCCGCTCGAGCCGCGCGCAATTCACGCTGCCTGGGATGCCGCCAGCGCTCGCGTGACGCTGCACTGCGCGACTCAGATGCCGCATTTGATGCGTACGATCATCGCCGAGCTGATCGGCATGCGCGAATCCGATCTGCGGGTGATCGCGCCGGACGTGGGCGGCGGCTTCGGCCAGAAGATGTCGCTCGCGCCCGAGTTCGTGCTGGTGACCTGGCTGGCGCGCAAACTCAAGACCTCCGTCGCTTGGGTGGAGGATCGTCGTGAGAATCTCATCGCCTGCTTCCACAGCCGCGACCAGCACGTCGCGCTCGAAGGCGCGTTCGATGCGGAAGCGAAGTTGACCGCGCTGTCCGCCGATGTGGTCGCCAATGTCGGGGCCTATTCGTGTTATCCGACGACGTGCGGGGTGGAGCCACTGATGGCCATGGCGGAAATGCCCGGCCCCTATGACGTGCGCGCCTATGCCTGCATGGCGCGCGGCGTCGTCACCAACACCTGTCCCATGGCGCCGTATCGCGGCGTTTCCCGCCCGGTGATCACGTTTGCGCTCGAGCGATTGATGGACAAGGCCGCCGCGGCCTTCGGCCTTGATCCGGTCGAGATCAGGCGGCGCAACCTGATCACGACATTTCCCTACACGTCGGCCACCGGCCTCGTGTTCGACGATGCCAGCTATCGGGAAACCATGGAGGCGGCGGTCGCGGCCGCCGATGTTGCGGCCTTCCGTACCCGGCAGGCGCAGGCACGCGCCCGGGGCCGCTACCTCGGCCTCGGGTTCGCCACCTTTTCCGAGCGCACCGGCTACGGAACGCCCGCGTTTGCGGCGCGCGGCATGGAGGTGACGCCCGGCTGGGAGACCGTCGAGCTCGCGATGGATCCGTCCGGCTTCATCGAAGCGCGCATCGGCGCGTCGCCGCACGGCCAGGGCCTGCGCACCACGCTCGCCCAAATCATCGCCGACGAGCTCGGCACTTCGCCGGAGCGCATCAAGATCGTGCACGGCGACACCGATCGGACGCCCTATGGCTGGGGCACTTTCGCCAGCCGCTCGCTCGTCATCGCCGGCGGCGCCGCGCTGATGGCGGCGCGCAAGGTCCGCGCCAAGCTCGTGCGGATGGCAAGCCTCCTGCTCGAGGCTTCAGCCGACGACATCGTGCTCGAGCCGGATGTCGCCCGCGTCGCCGGCACCGATCGAGCGGTCGCGATCTCCGAGCTCGCGCGCGCGGCCTATCACCAGACCCATCTGTTCAAGGGCGAGATCAGTCCGGGCATCGTCGAGAGCGCCACGTACGATCCCCCCGGGACCTTTTCCAACGCCTGCCATGTCGCCGTCGTCGAGGTCGACGTCGAAACCGGACACGTCGCGATCGAGAAGTACCTCGTCGCCGAGGATGCGGGACGCCTGATCAATCCGCTGATCGCCGACGGCCAGATCCACGGCGGCGTCGCCCAGGGCATCGGCAATGCGCTGCTCGAAGAGATCGTCTACGATGCGACCGGTAACATTCTCACCGCCAGCCTGGCGGATTATCTGCCGCCGACCGCGCGCGAGGTCCCGCCGATCGAGATCCATCACCGCGAGACCTGGAGCGAGGCCTCGATCACCAAGGCCAAGGGGCTGGGCGAGGGCGGGACGATCGGCGCCCCCGCCGCGATCGTCAATGCCATCAACGATGCGCTCGCTCCGTTCGGCGTCTCGATCGACGAAATCCCGGCAACTCCACAACGCATCCGCGCCGCGTTGCGCACTTGTGTCGTTCCCGCGAAAAGCGGGAACCGATGACTACCCGCTTTGCGATAATCTTTCCGGCGGTGGCCATGGGTCCCCGCCTGCGCGGGGACGACCGCAACCTGAGCGCTACGGTTGAGGTGTTCGGATGAGCTTTGTCGGGCGTTCGGTGCCGCGCCTCGAAGACGGGCCGCTGGTCACTGGCCGCGGCCGGTTCGCCGCCGATATCGCGTTTCCCCATATGCTGCACATGCGCGTGGTGCGCTCGGGCCATGCGCATGGGGAGATCAAAGCAATCGACACCGCCGCGGCACGGGCGGCGCCCGGCGTCGTTGCGGTGTGGACCTTCGCCGACGTGGCCGACATCCCGCCGATCGATTTCCGGCTGACCCGCATCGAAGGCTTGGCGCCGTATCGGCAGACCGTGCTGGCGCGCGCGCGCGTGCGCTATGTGGGCGAGCCGGTGGCGGCCGTGTTTGCTACCGATCCGTATCTGGCCGAAGACGCCGCCGATCTCGTGACCGTGGAGATCGAGGAATTGCCGGTTCTGCTCGACGCCAGCTCGAGCCCGGGCGAGTTCGCGGATGGCCGGCCGACCGAAGCCGCCACGGTCGAGAAATCCTATGGCGATATCGACGCGGCGTTCCAAGACGCGCACGCCACCGTCGCGCTCGATCTCGGCATCGGGCGGCACTCCGGCGTGCCCTTGGAAACGCGTGGCGCCATTGCGCGCTACGACGCCGGTCGCGACGTGCTCGAGCTGCACGGCGCCGCCAAGGTGCCGCACTGGAACCGCGACGCCATCGCCCGCATGCTCGGCCGCGCCCCCTCGGCGGTCCACCTGTTCGAGGAGCACGTGGGCGGCGGTTTCGGCGTGCGCGGCGAGCTTTATCCCGAGGACGTGCTTGTGTGCGTGGCGGCGCTGCGGTTCGGGCAGCCGGTCAAATGGATTGAGGACCGGCGCGAGCACCTGATCGCCTGCAATCATTCGCGTGAGCAGCGCCACCGCATCCGCGCCGCGGTCGACCGCGACGGCCGCATCCTCGCAATCGACGACGAGTTCTTCCACGACCAGGGCGGCTATGTGCGCACCCATGCGGCGACCGTGCCGGATCTCGCGGCCGCGATGTTGCCCGGTCCCTATCGCCTGCCGGCGTATCGGGTGGTCGGCCGCGTGCGCCTCACCAACAAGACGCCGGGCGGGACCTATCGCGCGCCGGGGCGGTTCGAGAGCACGTTCGTGCGCGAGCGCTTGCTGGATGCGATTGCGGCGCGGCTCGGCATCGACCGCATCGAGGTGCGCCGGCGCAATCTGATCGCCAAGGAGGAGATGCCCTACGCCCGGCCGTTTGCCACGCTCGGAACCGATATCGAATTCGACTCCGGCGACTATGCCGGGTTGCTCGACAAGGCGCTTGGCGCGATCAAATGGAGCGAGCTTCAGGCCGAGCTCGCGCGCCGCCGCGCCGCCGGCGAATGCGTCGGGAGCGGTCTGGCGATGTTCGTCGAGAAGAGCGGGCTCGGTCCGTTCGACGGCGTGCGCGTCGCGGTCGATGCCGCAGGCGCCGTCGAGGTCGTCACCGGTGCGGCCTCGGTCGGGCAGGGGGTGGAGACCGCCGTCGCGCAGATCTGCGCCGATGCGCTCGGCGTCGACTATCGCTGCGTACGCGTCATCCACGGCCGCACCGATCGCATCGCTTTCGGCATGGGGGCGTTCGCGTCGCGCGTGACCGTCATGACCGGAGAAGCGACGCGGCGGGCGGCCGTCGCCGTGAGGGAGAAAGCGATTGAGCTGGCGGCCGGGTTGCTGCAGCAGCCGCCCGACGCCCTCGACGTGGTCGACGGCAAGGTAGTGCGCAAAGGCGCTCCCGCCGGGCCTTCCGTGGCGCTGGGCGAGGTCGCCAAGGCGCTGGAGCCGACCTCGAAGCTGCGCGGCCGCCGCATGCCGGGGCTTGCTGCCGACGGCTGGTTCTACAGCGACCACATGAACTACCCCTACGGCGTGCATGTGGCGGTCGCGCAGGTGGACCGGGAGACCGGAGGCATTGCAATCCCGCGCTATCTCGTCGCCTACGACATCGGGCGCGCCGTCAACCCGATGCTGGTCGAGGGCCAGATCGCCGGCGGGTTCGCGCAGGGGCTGGGCGGCGCGCTGCTCGAGGAGTTCCGCTACGACGAGCGCGGGGAGCCCTTATCAGTCACCTTCGCCGACTATCTGATGCCGACCGCGCGCGAGGTGCCGGCGCTCGACGTGGTGATCGCCGAGGACGCGCCGAGCCCGCTCAATCCGCTCGGCCTGAAGGGAGCAGGAGAGGGCGGCGCCAACGCGGTCGGCGCGGCGGTCGCCGCCGCTATCGACGACGCCATCGGTATTCCCGGCGCCATCACGCAGCTGCCGGTCACGCCGCAGCGGCTGCGGGAGATTCTCAAGCGTAGCGGCATGCACGCGCCGCAATCGTCGCCCGCATGAGCGAAGCCGAGGCGCCGATCTGGTTGCCGTTGACCTGCTGCATCAGCAGCATGTGGTCGCTCTCGCGCTGCCACAGCATGCCTCGCCCGTTTGGAGACGCGATCCATAGTCGTCTGCTATCCGTTATGCTACCTTACGTCACAGGACAGGGCGAAAACTCGTTGATTGGCTTGTAGGACTAAATAAAAGAGTTAACTTCTATTCAGCCGAATCGATTGGGTTGTTGTCTTTACTAGAAAAATACAATGTTGCAACTGGAAGCGTACTTACATTCCGCTTCCATCAACGGAGATGATTATGTCGAGCCATATGAAAATACCCTTCGCCGCTCTCGTTCTTTTGGCAGGGGTGGTAACGGCATCTGCCGAGAGCCGAGGGGTTATCCAGAACGAGAAGGGCACCTTCATTCAAGACCCAAGTGGAGCGTGGCACCAATACAATCGCGTAGGGCGTGAAGTCGCCCCGCCGCCAGTTGCTGCGGAAGCTCCGCCAGTTGTTGTGGAAGCTCCGCTCGATCACGCGAAGGGCAGCATCTACTAAGATCGCTATCAACCACGCACAACGAGGCCGCCTCAGGCCGCGGCCTCGTCAGGTCAATAGATCATCCAGCTGGGGCCGGGGGATAAGCGGCGACACGGCCTGGACCGTAGCCGCGAGCGAATTAGGCGGCTGGTCCATGCGGCTCGATCCGCGCACGTGAGGGGACGCGACCGTGATCCGAATTCTCTACGTCGAAGACAACGAGGACAACGTCTACATGCTTAAGATGCGGCTCGAGCTCACCGACGAGTTCGAGGTGCTGGTCGCCGAGGACGGCGAAAAGGGGTGCAAGGTCGCCGCCGCCGAGCATCCGGATCTGATCCTGATGGACCTGGAGATGCCGGTCGTCGATGGCTGGGAAGCGACCCGACGATTGAAGGGCAACCCGCAGACGCGCGACATGCCCGTCATCGGGCTGTCGGCGCACGCGCTTGCCGGTGAGCGTGAGAAGGCACTCGCCGCGGGCTGCGAAGACTTCGACACTAAGCCGGTGGAGTTCGATCAGCTACTGGCTAAAATTCGCAAGCTTGTCAGCGTACGGTGAAGTAATCTGTCCACCGGTTCCGGCCGTCACCACCCGAGTTTTCGCGCGCCTAGGGTCGAACATCTCCGGGAACGACATCTCGCTCTCGCGAGAGCGACATCCTTCGTCACGTGCCCGAACGACCTCGTCGCAGCGCGCACGGCGAATAGCCTCGTCAAGGGCGAGGCTTCGCGATCGAAAGCGAGCATGATGAATGCACACGCGCCCAGCCACGATCACGGCGCCCGATGAGTCCGACTGGACCGACGCGCAGCGCCAGAAGTGGGCAGTGGCGGGTGATCCGACAGCACTCGAGGCCGTTCAGCTTCTTTGGCCAAACGGAGCGCTCGGAGCCGCGCGGTCTTAACCTCGATGGCAAGCTTTTCGGCCTCGTATTCGTGCATTGCCAGCTTCGCATCTCGCGCGCGCTCCTCCTTTGCCGACACTGCGGCCCGATGTTGGCCGTTCTTGAAGGTTGTTGCCATCGGTCTCTCCTCGGTCGCCTCTTTCATTGCTGGTTCCGTCAATTGGCGAAAAAAAGAACCCCGCGGCTGGCCGACCAGACGCGGGGCTCCGAACCACAAGCTTTGCCACTACATCCAGGGTCAAAACGGTATGGCCGTCCTGGCTCCGCTTACGCGACGCGCAGATTCTCAGCAGCCGACTTGCCAGTCCGGCGGTCTGCAACGATGTCGAAGGAGACCTTCTGCCCCTCGTTGAGCGTGCCCATGCCGGCGCGTTCGACCGCGCTGATATGAACGAAGACATCCTTGTTGCCGCTCTCCGGCTGAATGAAGCCGAAGCCTTTTTGGGTGTTAAACCACTTCACAGTTCCCTTGTTCATGGGAGCTCTTCCTTTTGGTATATGCGAGTTCAGGCCGCGCCATTACGCAGCCGGTTGGTTCGAGATTTTGGGGGAGAAGGTCGTCAGTCGGGCGCGCTATTCGCGGCCAGCCAAGTCGTTCGGCCGAAACTCGATGAATAATAAATGGTGATCGCCCCCCTGATACGCAAGGGCGAACCTGCAGATATCCAAGGGGAACGCATGTCCTTGCGGGCGATCTCAGCGTGTTTCGCCGCATTAAATTGCCGCTCGACTCGGCGAGAGAGGGCATCTTATTCATTCCGTCTTGTGCCGGGCATCCACGTCTTGAAACCCGAGTGAGCATAAAGACGTGGATGGCCGGGACAACCCTCGCCGCTGTGGCGGCTCGCCGGCCATGACGATGTGATGGGGTTTGAGCAACTGTTCGGATCACACCGACAGCAGGCTGCGCTGGGCCGCGACGTCGCCGGCGAAATCGGCCATGCGTCCCTGCCACTGCAACTGTCCTTTCTCGAGAACATAGACGCGGTCGCAGACAAGCTCGGCGAAGTGCACGTTCTGCTCCGACAACAGGACCGAAAGCCCCTCCTGCTTCAGCGCGACGATTGTCGCCGCCATCTGCTCCACGATGAGCGGCGCGACGCCTTCGGACGGTTCATCGAGCAGCACCAGCAGTGGGTTTCCCATCAGCGTGCGCGCCACCGTGAGCATCTGCTGCTCGCCGCCGCTCATGCGGCCGCCGAGGCGGTCGCCCATCTCGGCGAGGTTGGGAAACAGCGCGAACAGCCGCTCCGGCGTCCACGCCGGTGCCGGGTGTCCGTCGGCGAAGCGGCGCGGCGGCTGGCGGCCGACGTCGAGGTTCTCCATCACGGTGAGGTCGGAGAAGATGCGCCGGTCCTCGGGAGTGAACCCGAGGCCCAGCCGAGCGATCTCGTACGGCTCGCGGCGAGAGATATCGTGGCCGTTGAAGCGCACGCGGCCGGAGCGGCGGGGGAGGAGGCCCATGATCGCTTTCAGCGTGGTCGACTTGCCGGCGCCGTTGCGGCCCATCAGGGCGACCACCTCGCCGCGGCGGATCTCGAAGGTAAGCTCGTAGAGGATCTGCGCGGCGCCGTACCAGGCACACAAGTTCTCCACGGAAAGCATCACCTCGCCGCTCATCGCTGGAGCTCGCCGGCACGCGCGAAGGTCTTGCCGGTGCCGAAATAGACCTCCTGCACCTGCGGGTGATCGCGGATCGCCTGCACGTCGCCATCGGCAATCACGCGGCCGCGCGCCAGCACGATGATGCGATCCGCGAAGGCGAACACCACGTCCATGGAATGCTCGGTGAACAGGACCGAGATGCCGCGCTCGACGACGAGCCGCTTGACCAGCGCGATCAGCTCGTTGCGCTCGCGCCGCGCCATGCCGGCAGTGGGCTCGTCCATGAGCAGGAGGCGCGGCTCGTTGGCGAGCGCGATCGCAAGCTCAGTGCGCTTGACGTCGCCGTAGGCGAGCTCGCGGCAGGCGCGGTCGGCGGCGTCCCGCATGCCGACCTGCTCCAACAGCTCGAGCGCCAGGGCACGATGATAGGCGGCAGCGGCACGTCCAAACCGGTAAGTCTGCCCGCCATGGGAGATCAGCGCCATCTGCACGTTTTCCGCGACCGTCATGGAGGCGAACGTGGCGGCGATCTGGAAGGTGCGGCCGACGCCGAGGCGCCAGATCGCCCGGGGCTTCAGGCCGGCAATGCTGCGTCCTTGCAGTCGAACATCGCCGGCATCGGGCGCGAGCTGGCCATTGATGATGTTGAAGCAGGTCGACTTGCCGGCGCCGTTCGGCCCGATGAGCGCGAGAAATTCGGCTTCGGCGAGCGTGAAGCTGACCTCCGACAGCGCGCGCACGCCGCCGAACGATTTCGAGAGCGCGGCGACGTCGAGCACGCTCACGACGCGGGTCTCCGCGCGGGCTTCAGTCTCGCCAGCGCACCGACGATACCGGCGGGAAATGCCAGCACCAGCGCCAGGATGATGCCGCCGAGCAGCGCCCGCCAGTATTCGGTCTGGCGCATGATCGTGTCCTGCAGCAGCGTGAACACGGAGGCGCCGACGATCGGGCCGCTCAGCGTCTGGATACCGCCGAGCAGCACCATGACGAGCCCGTCGATCGAGCGGCCGACCGAGACGGTCTCGGGCGAGATCGAGCCTTTGGCAAAGGCGAAGATGCCGCCCGCCAGCCCCGCGGTCGCGCCGGCAATGGTGAAGCCGAGCCAATGCACGCGTCGCACATCGATGCCGATCGCCTCGGCACGCAGGGGTGAATCGCGTCCCGCCCGCATGGCATAGCCGAACGGTGCGAACAGGATCGTCCGCAGCAGGATTACGGCGACAGCCGCGGCGAGAAGCGTCAGCAGGAAATAGGCGCTGCGGCTGTCGAACGGCGCGGTCGGCCATACGCCGACGACGCCGTTCGACCCGCCGGTCAGATCCTGCCATTGGAACACGACCGACCAGACGATCTGAGCAAACGCCAGCGTCAGCATGGCGAGGTAGACGCCCGACAGACGCACCGCGAACCAGCCGAACACCAGTGCGCCGGCCGCCGCGATGATCGGCGCCACGATCAACGCCGCCGGCATGGCCAGCGCCAGCCATTTGACCAGCAACGCCGCCCCATAGGCGCCGAGCCCGAAGTAGGCGGCATGGCCGAAGGAATGCATCCCGCCGGGTCCCATGATGAAATGCAGGCTCGCAGCGAACATCACGGCAATCAGGACATCGATCCCGAGCACCAGCGCATAGGGCGAGGTGCGCGCCGTGACCGGAAGGCAGGCGAGGGCGATCAGCAGCGCGACCGCGAACACCTTAAAGCTCAGGGAAGACGGCGCCATCGGGTCCTCTGGCGCCCCCAGGCTGCGCACCGGATCCTGCACGCGGCCGAGCAACCCATAGGGGCGGGCGATCAGCACCACCGCCATCACCAGGAACTCGGCCACCAGAGTGAGTTTGCTGAAGTTGACGCTTAAGCCCGCGACGTCGACCGCGCCGATGGCGATGCACAATGCCTTGACTTCGGCGATGATGACGGCGGCCAAATAGGCGCCGGTGATCGAGCCCATGCCGCCGACCACGACGACCACGAAGGCGTCGCCGAGCACAGTAAGATCCATCGCCAGATTCGCCGGCTCGCGCGCGATCTGCAGCGCGCCGCCGAGGCCGGACAGGAATGCGCCGAGGGCAAACACGCTGGTGAACAGCAGCGCCTGATTGACCCCGAGGGCGCCGACCATCTCGCGGTCCTGGGTCGCCGCCCGGACGAGACGACCGAAACGCGTGCGCGCCAGCACGAGATGGAGGCCTACGAGCAGCATCGGACCGATGACGATGAGGAATACGTCATAGCTCGGCAGGCGCCGACCGAGGACGTCCACCGCCTCACGCAGCCCTGGCGCGCGCGGGCCGAGCAGGTCTTCGGGTCCCCACAGCCACAGCGTGAAGTCGTTGATCACCAGGACCAGCGCGAAGGTCGCCAGCAGCTGGAACAGTTCGGGCGCGCGATAGATGCGCCGGAGCAGCACGATCTCGATCGCCGCCCCGACCAACCCAACGAGAATCGCGGTCGCCACGATCCCACCCCAGAAGCCGAGCCCGCCGCCGATTCTGGTGGCGAAGGTCGCGGCCGCATAGGTGCCCAGCATGTAGAGCGAGCCGTGGGCGATATTGACGATGCGGGTGACGCCGAAGATGAGCGAGAGCCCCGCCGCCACCAGAAACAGGCCGGACGCGCTGGCGAGCCCGTTGAGCGCCTGGAACAGGAAGGCTTCGAAAGACATTGCAAGCTATCCAGCGTCGTCATGCCCGGCCTTGTGCCGGGCATCTCGTCTTATGAGGCACCGCCGTGCCTTCGTAAACGAGATGGCCGGGACAAGCCCGGCCATGACGACGCAAAAAGTCCCACCCGGTTCAGTTCGAGGGGCCGGGGCGCAGCTTCTTGGTTTCCTCCTCGGAGGGGAGCACCGAGGCGCCGTCGACATATTTGAAGTCCGACATGGTGCCCTTGCCATCCTTCAGCGCGATCTTGCCCACATAGGCGCCCATCGTCGCCTGATGATCGCTGGCACGGTAGCTGAACGTTCCGAACGGCCCACCTTCCACCTTAAGGTCGCGGAACGCGGTGATCAGCTTGTCGGTGTCGGTCGCGCCAGCCTTGGCGATGCCGGCCGCGATCGACCGAATGGTTTCGTAGCCCACCACCGAGCCGAGCCGCGGATAATCGTTCCAGCGCTTCTGATAGGCCGCGACAAAAGCCTTGTGCTCGGGCGTGGTAATCGCGTCCCACGGATAACCGGTGACCACCCAGCCGACCGGCGCTTCCTCCTTCAGCGGATCGAGATACTCCGGCTCGCCCGACAGCAGGCTCGCCACGAAGCGATCCTTGAACAGGCCGCGGGTCGTGCCTTCGCGCACGAACTTGGCGAGGTCGGGCCCGAACAGCACGTTGAAGATGGCGTCGGGCTTGGCGTCGGCCAGCGCCTGAACCACCGGGCCGGCATCGACTTTGCCGAGCGGCGGCGCCTGCTCGGTCACGAATTCGACGTCCGGCTGCGCCTTCTTCATCAGCGCCTTGAAATTTTCCGCCGACGACTGGCCGTATTCGAAATTGGGATAGACCAGCGCCCAGCGTTTCTTCTTCGCCGCCGTCGCGGCCGGAACCAGCATCGCCACCTGCATATAGGTAGAGGCGCGCAGGCGGAACGTGTAGCGGTTGCCGTTCTGCCAGGTGATCTTATCCGTCAGCGGCTCGGCGGCGAGAAAGAACACCTGCCGCTTGCCGGCGAACTCGGTGACGGCGAGCCCGATGTGCGACAGGAAGGTGCCGGTCAGGACGTTGACGCCTTCGCGGGTGACCAGCTCGTCGGCGACCCGCACCGCATCGCCCGGATTGGCGCCGTCGTCGCGCGACACGACTTCGAGCTTTTTGCCCAACACGCCGCCCTTGGCATTGATCTCCTCGACGGCAAGCTCCCAACCCTTGCGGTACGGCTCGAGGAAGGCCGGCTGGGATTTGTAGCTGTTGAGCTCGCCAATCTTGATGGTGCCCTGCGCGACGGCGCCGCCGCCGCCGCCGAGATACATGAAGGCTGCTCCGGCCGCCGCCAAGCTAAGCAAGTGGGCTCTGGTGATCATGGCTGATTTCTCCGCTGGCGCGTCGACCGCGCTGGTCACGTCCGCACGAGGGTCGCGGATCATGCGAATTCACGTATATGGAATGTCCGTTCGCGCCAAACCGTTGTCAAGCCGATGTCAGAGGCGCGATTTGCCTCCAAGTTGAGCATCGCAAAACATACGTTATTTCCGGTCGCGCAGCCGGTCCATCAGCGCCTTCTCCTGGCCGCCGTCGATCTCGATCATGCTGCCGTTGACCATGTGCGTGAGTGGGGATGCCAGCATGGCGACGAGGTTGCCGCATTCCTCCACCTCGGCGATGCGGCCGAGCGGGATCGAGGCGGGCGCAAGCTTGTCCGCCTCCTCGTAGGGAAGGTTCATGTCGCGCGACATGGCAGCAACGAGGCCGGCCCAGCGCTCGGTGCGCACCGGCCCGGGATTGACGGCGACGAAGCTGATGTTGTGCTTGCCGTACTGGCCGGCGAGCGATTTCGTCAGGTTCTGGCCGGCCGCGTTGGCGGCGCCCGGCACGATCTCCCAATAGGACGGCTTGACGCCATCGTTGCCGATCAGGTTCACGACTCGGCCGCCGCCCTGCTTGACCATGATGGGCAGCACGTAGCGCAGGCAGCGCACATAGCCCATGAACTTGAGCTGCAGGCCCTTCTCCCAGTCGGCTTCCGAGAGGTGCTCGAGCACGCCGCCCGGCGCCGAGCCGGCATTGTTGACCATGATGTCCACGCGGCCGAGCGCCTTGTGCCCCTGCTCGACGAAGTTCTTGGCATCGGCGTCTTTGGTGAGATCGGCCGCGATGGGGATGATCTTGCGGTTAGTTTCCCTGGCGATCTCGGCGGCGGCGGCTTCGAGCACGTCCTTGCGCCGGGCGCAGATCGCGACATCCACGCCCTCTTTCGCCAGCGCGCGGGCGATGCCTTTGCCGATCCCCTCGCTGCCGCCGGTCACCAGCGCGGTCTTGCCTGCGAGCTGAAGGTCCATGTCGAGCTCCCGATGATGAACTATGTAGTTGGCTTATGGGCGAGCCAGCAGCCCGCCTCGGCGGCGGAGAACAGCTCGGCGAGCGCCGCATTCACGGCGGCCGGCTCTTCGCTGTTGATGGTGTGGCCGGCGCGCGGGATGACCAGGAGCGCCGCCGTCGGGGCGGTGCGCTTGAGGAAAACGCTGCCGTCGAGGCAGAGATCGTCTTCGTCGCCGACGATCACCAGGAGCGGCACGGAGAGCTGCTTGAGCTCCGCTTCCATGTCCCACAGAGTCGGCCGCTTGAGCTGCACGTTGAGCATCATGTGCGCATGGCCTTCCGCCGAATGCTCCGCCAGCATGCGGGAGAACTCGGCAAAGCCGCGCGGGTCCTTGTGCTTGAAGGCTTGGCGCATCGGCGCGTCGGCGTACTTCGCGGCGGCCGACGCGATGCCCTCGTCGGCGAACATCTGTCCCGTCTCGGCCGCGAGCGCCTTCATGGCTTCGCGCTTTTCCGGATCCGGCGTCGAGCCCCAGCCGCAGCCGGCGGCGGTCACGGACAGGCAGCGCTCGGGGTGGCGGATGCCCACATGCAGCGCCGTATAAGCCCCCATGGAGTGACCGACCACATGCGCCTTGTCGATTGCGAGCGCATCCATCACGGCGACTACGTCGTCGCGCAGGAGCGCCTGCGAGTAGCGGCTCGCGTCCGACGGGACATCGGACGGCGGATAGCCGCGCTGGCTGTAAGTCACGCAGCGATGCTGGCGGGAAAAATGCCGCAGCTGCGGCTCCCAGCTGCGATAGTCGCCGGCATATTCGTGTACGAAGACGACCGGGGTGCCCGAGCCGGCCTCCTCGACATGGAGCCTCGTTCCGTCCGGTGCTGTGATTTTCGCCATGAGGCCGTTAACCGAAAATCGCCTTGGCGGCGTTGCCGACCGCCGCCACCTCCTCGCCGGCATCGAGGAACGCGACGACGCGGCACGGCGAAGCTTCGAGGCCTTCGTAGCGCCACGGAAAGGCGCCGATCAGGCAGCGCTTGTTGAGCATCAGCTCGATGTCGCCGCCGATATTCTCGGCGTGCAGCAGGCCTTCCTGGAACGCCCAATTGTGGAACGGGAACATGTCGGCGGCGACTTTGCGCCCGGACTTCTTGTGCGTGTACGTGAACGCGCCGAAGAATTCCGCCGGAGTCTTGCCCTTCTGGCGCGTGAACTCGTCCGCGAGATCCGGCCGCATGCGGCGGATCGACGTGTTCATGGCGTGATCGCACGAGCCGGTATCCATGCCCCACCACCTGATCTTCTTCTCCAGCATCCAGTGCAGCGTGTCGAGGTTGGGACCGGGGTGGTAGCAGAAATACCTGACCAGATCCTGCTGCGGCTGGCCCTCGTAGTGGCGATGCCAGCCGGTATGCAGGATCAGGATGTCGCCGTCGCGGATGTCGGCGCCGGCGCTCTCGATGACGTCCGGCGTGATCACCGACCAGTCCGAGACCTTGTGCGAGATATCGACCACCACGCCGCGATTGACCAGGTAGTCGAGCGGCAGCGACGCCATGTCGCCTTTGCGGTCGTCGGTGGCGTGCATGGCGCCGTCGAAATGGGTGCCGACGTGGAGCGCGGTATCGATCCGCTGTGCCACGATCATCTGCGTCTGCAGGTTCTGCGCGTAGTACATCTTGTTGCCGGCATAGCCGACCCAACCGGGCGTGTGCACGTTCATCACGTGGCTCATGTCGACGATCTTCATCGCAATCATTCTCTTGTGCGTTCCGCGGGCGCGGCGGCAGCATCATGCAAAGCCGAACGTTTGTCACCTATGCTATGCCGTCGCGGTTCGATCCTGACGAGGGAGGATTTGCGATGCGGCTGCCCCTGACCGGCGGATGCCAATGCGGACAGGTGCGCTACAAGATCACCGCGCCGCCGCTCGCCGTCTATGCCTGCCATTGCACCGAGTGCCAGCGCCAGTCGGCCAGTGCCTTCAGCCTGTCCATGCCGGTGCCGCGGGATGCAATCGAGGTGACCGGCACGCCGAAATCGTGGCGCCGGGTGAGCGACAGCGGCCGCGCCATCCTCTGCGTATTCTGCGCCGATTGCGGCGTGCGGCTGTTCCACAATCCCGAGCGCAACCCGCAAGTGTCGATCGTCAAGCCCGGCACGCTCGACGACACGACGTGGCTCAAGCCGGTCGGCCACATCTGGACCCGCAGCGCGCAATCGTGGATGGAGATCCCGCCGCAGCTCGTCAATTACGAGGCGCAGCCGGCCGACCTGTCGCGACTGATCGAAGCATGGCGGGCGCAGCAGGCGAGGAGTTAGGGCCCCCGTTTTCCCGGGCGAGCCGCCACAGCGGCGAGGGGCAGTGCAGCACGCAGTGGTGCGCTGCAGACCCCCGCGACCCCGGTTCTTCCTCGGCGCGCGAAGCGCGAGCCGAGGATGGCTGGACGGCACGCGGGACAAGATGGCCAGCTCAGGCGAGCCGTACGCGCTCCTGCGCTCCTCAATTCACCGCGCGGGGCGGCATGCGCTCGGCCAGCGGAGGCAGGAACTTGTCGGTATAAACGCTGGTCGGATCGGGTCGGTTCGGCAGCTGATAAGCATCGGCGATCGAATCGATCGTCTTCTTCAATTTCTCCGGCGTGACCGAGCTCAGCCCGTTCTTGGCAGTATGCGCCGTGTTGGTCAGCTCCAGCGCGAGGCCGAGGCGGACCTTTTCGATGTCCGTCTTCATCATCGGGTCACGCGTCTTGAGGACTTCCAGCGCCTTGTCCGGGGCGGCGATCGTGTCCTTGGTGCCGGCGTTGAGGGCCTTCACCACGCCGCGCACGGTGCCGGGATTCTCGTCGGCGAATTTCTTGGTCGTCACCAGCGCCAGCCCATACATGTCGGCGCCGAAATCCGAGTACTTGATGACGAACAGGTCGTCGAGCTTGAAGCCGATCTCGAGCGCCGCCGGAATGTTCGAATTGGTGAAGCCGCCGGTCCCGTCGACCTCGCCGCGCTTGAGCATCGGCCCGAACAGCTGCGGCTGCACACTCATCCAATTGATCTTGACGTTCTCGGCATGCGCCGCCTTCAACAGGATCGAGATCGTGTCATGCACCGCGACGCCGGGGCCGCCCGCAATCTTCTTGCCGTCGAGATCGGCCGGCTTGCGGATGCCGGCATCCTTGCGCGTGATCAGCGCCAACGGCGTCTGGTCGAAGCTGACATAGACGGCGAGCAAGGGAGTGGCCGGGTTCTGCGCGTTGAACTTGATCATGGTGGGGAGGTCGACCCAGCCGAAATGGTAGGCTCCGCCGGCGACGCTCACCGCCACGTTGGTGGCGCCCTTGCCGGCATCGATGGTATCGACGCTCACTCCGTCCGACTTGAAGTAGCCGTTCTCCTGAGCGACGAAGTAGGGCGCGTGCGTGCCTTGGATGATCCAGTCCAGCATGATCCTGACGTTCCTGGTCTCGGCGCCGGCTATCGACCCCGAGCCGACTATGAACGCCAGCGACAATGAAACCACACCGACGGCGGCACGCAGGCCGGAAGCGCTGCAGATGTGAATGAGGGAGCGACGGCCAACCATCGGTTGCCTCCAAAATTTACGCGCTTTGATCCCGGTCGCGCGAGGAAGCGTATTCCGGCTTGGCAGCGCGGGTCAACGATTGGTAGCCTCTCCGCGCACGCCATCCTGATTATGCCGACACGTTAAAGCATTCCTCGTCTCCGTCCGGCTCAGCTGTCCATTGGGAGGCGTCGGCCGGTCGTCGTTTCGGCGAGCGCAGTTGCCGAGACAAGGGGAGCCTGATGATGAAACTTCCCGCCCACGCGCGGTACAGCCATTCCTCCATCCCCACGCGGCCGGATTACAGTTGGCCGGGTGGCAAGCGGCTCGCCTTCTATGTCGCGCTCAACATCGAGCATTTCGCCTTCGGCACCGGCATCGGCATGGATCCGACCAGCCGCGGCGGTCCGCAGACCACCCGCAATTTTGCCTGGCGCGACTACGGCAACCGCATCGGCAATTGGCGCCTGTTCGAGATTCTCGACGAGCTGAAGCTGCCGGCCTCGATCCTGCTGAACAGCACCGTCTGCGACCACTATCCCGACCTGATCGAGAAGATCCGGCAGCGCGGCGACGACGTGCTCGGCCATGGCCGCACCAATGCCGAGCTGATGAAGCCGTTGTGGGAAGACGACGAGAAGCGCGTCATCCAGGAGGTCACCGATACCATCGCCAAGCACATCGGGGTAAGGCCGACCGGATGGATGGGACCGGGTGCGCTCGAATCCGGCGTCACGCCCGACCTGCTCAAGGAGGCAGGATACACGCACCTGCTCGATTGGCCGGTGGACGATCAGCCGATCTGGATGAACACCAGGTCGGGACCGCTGCTCTCGGTGCCGTATCCCTTCGAGCTCAACGACGCCGGCACCCTGGTCTGGCGAGACCACACCGGCCGCGAGTTCGCCGACATTATCGTCGATCAGTTCGAGGAGATGCTGGAGCAGTCGGAACGCCAGCCGCTGGTATTCGCGCTGGCCCTGCACGGGTTCATCGTCGGTCAGCCGTTCCGCCTGCGGCCATTGCGCAAGGCGATCAGGCATTGCATCGAGCACAGAGGAAGCGATCGCGTGTGGTTCACGCGTGCCGGCGAGATCGCGGAATACTGCTTCTCGCTGCCCGACGGCATCATTCCGGGCAGCCGACCGGAGAGGGAAGGCCATGAACGTGCCGCTCAAGGGCGCGGCCGCGGTTAACACGCATCTGCTGCGGTCAAGCCCGGCGACGGTCCATTGGGGCTTCTTCGACGCGGGCCTGGCGCCCGTGCTGACGGTCGCCCCCGGCGACCGCGTGACGATCGAGTGCGTGTCCGGCAATCCGGACTGGATGCCGCCGCCGGCGAGCGGGTTCGCGGTGCTGCCGGAGCTTCAGGACATCCATCGGCAGGTGAAGCGCGGCACCGGCAACCATATTCTCACCGGACCGATCCACGTGCGCGGCGCCGGCCTCGGCGACGTGCTCGAGGTCAGGATCCTCGACATCGCGCTGCGCCAGGATTGGGGCTTCAACCTGTTCCGCCCCTACGGGGGAACGCTGCCCGAAGCCTTTCCGCACGGCCGGCTGATCCATCTCGCGCTCGACCGCGCCGCCAACGTGGCGGTGCTGCCGTCCGGCCTGAAGGTGCCGCTGCGGCCGTTCTTCGGCCAGCTGGCGGTCGCCCCGCCCAAGGCGGTCGGGCGGCAGAACAGCAAGGAGCCGCGCGAGTTCGGGGGCAACCTCGACTGCAAGGAACTCACCGCCGGCAGCACCATTTACCTGCCGGTGTGGAACGACGGGGCGCTGTTCTCGACCGGCGACGGTCATGCGGCCCAGGGCGACGGCGAAGTCGACGGCACCGCGATCGAGACGGCGCTCACCGGCACCTTCGAATTCCACGTGCGCAAAGATTTGGGCTGGCGCCTGCCGCGGGCCGAGACCGCGACGCACCTGATCACGTTCGGCCTCGACCCCGATCTCGACGATGCCGCGCGTCAGGCGCTGGGCGAGATGATCGATTGGATCACCGTGCTGACCGGCATCTCCAGGGACGAAGCCTATGCCTTGAGCAGCTTTGCCGTCGATCTGCGCGTCACTCAGACGGTGAACAACGTCAAAGGGGTGCACGCCATGATCGATCGGAGCATACTCGAGCGGTAACCCGCACGGAGCTTCAAGCGAAAACGCGGGCCGGGTTTCGCTCTTCTCGTCACCCGGGCTACGCGTCCGTGCGGGGGAGCCGCCTCAAGCGCCGAGGGGAGCCGCCTTGAAGCGGCGAGGGGTGCCATGAACTTCGTCGATCTCGATCGCGTCGCATTGCGCTACGGCGAGGATGACGACGGCACGCTGGCGTTGCACGGGACCACGCTGAGCGTGCAGGCGGGCGAGTTTGTCGCGGTGGTCGGCCCCTCAGGCTGCGGCAAGTCGACGCTCATGAAGGTGGTGACCGGCCTGTGGCCGCCGACCGCCGGCACGGTCGTGGTCAGCGGGCGCGAAGTCAGCGGACCGCTGAGCATCGTCGGAATGGCGTTTCAGAATCCGACACTCCTGCCCTGGCGCACGACGCTCGCCAACGTCATGCTGCCGTTGGAGATCGTGCAGCCGCATTGCGCCAAGCTGCGGCGCGAGCGCGCCGCCTACGAGGCGAAGGCGCGCGATCTCCTCGCGCTGGTCGGGTTGCAGGGCTTCGAGGATCGCTTTCCCTGGCAGTTGTCGGGCGGCATGCAGCAGCGCGCCTCGCTCTGCCGCGCGCTCATTCACGATCCGTCGCTGCTGATGCTCGATGAGCCGTTCGCTTCCCTCGACATGTTCACCCGCGAGGAGCTGTGGCTCGCGTTGCAGGACCTGTGGCTGGCGCGCCATCCGACCGTCATTCTCGTCACCCACGACCTGCGCGAGGCCGCTTTTCTCGCCGATCGCGTGCTGGTGATGAGCGGCCGGCCGGGACGGATCATCGCCGAGCGGCAGGTCGCGTTGCCGCGGCCGCGCACCCTCGATGTCACCTATGAGCCCTACTCGGTGACGCTCGTGCATGATCTGCGGGCGCAGATCAGCGCCGCGCGCACGAGCACGCCCGGACGGGAATTTGCAACGTGACTGCGACCGAGGCCGTGCCCCGCCCCATCAAGCGCCGCAGGTTGCGGATGCAGCGAAAGACCCAGCGTCGCGTGCTGCCCTGGCTCGTGATCGTCCTGCTGTTCGTGCTGTGGGAGCTGGTGGTTCGCGCCTTTGATATCGAGCCGTTCGTGCTCCCGGCCCCCTCGGCGATCTTTGCCTCCGGGTGGCAGTGGCGCTGGCCGATTCTCGACAATTCCTGGCAGACATTCATGACGACGGCGGTGGGATTCTTCTTTGCCGTCGTGTTCGGCCTGATCGCCGGCATTGCGATCGGCTCCTCGACGCTCGTCTATGACGGCTTCTATCCGGCCTTGATCGGCTTCAACACGATCCCCAAGGTCGCCGTCATTCCGATCCTGGTGATCTGGTTCGGCATCGGCACCGTTCCCGCCATCATCACGGCGTTCCTGCTGTCGTTCTTTCCCATCCTGGTCAACGTGGCGACCGGGATCGCGACCGTCGAGCCGGAGCTGCGCGACGTGTTGCGCGCGCTCGGCGCCTCGCGCTGGCAGGTCATCCAGAAGGTCGGGTTGCCGCGCTCGATGCCCTACTTCTTCGCCTCGCTGAAGGTGGCGATCACGGTGGCGTTCGTCGGATCGATCGTGGCCGAGACGGTCGCCTCCAACAAAGGAATCGGCAACCTGATGCTCGTCGCCTCGTCGCGTTTCGAGGTGCCACTCGCCTTCGCCGGGCTGCTGGTGACGAGCGTGATGGGCATCGGGATGTATCTCGTGGCCGAGATCGTCGAGCGGCGCATGACCGGCTGGGCCACCCGCGGCACCGACGCGGCAATCGCGCCGCAGGGGTGAACATGTCGTCTCCGCATGCGGTGCACGAACGCTTCGTCCAGCCGGGTTGCGATGAAATTTACAACGCGGAAGGTCGTGGATAGGCTATCGACCGGGTCCGTTAGCGCATGGTCCCGAAAAGTGGATACCGGTTTTCGGAAAAGATCATGCGCCAACAATACGTGAGAGAGCACGCCGATGACGTCACGCTTCGAAGACCACTGCTGGAAGGACCTCGTTCCGGCCGACGTGCTGGACATCTATTCCCACTACCAGCGCGACATTTTCGTCGGTCCCTCGCCGGCGCTGCTGGCGATCGACCTGTACGAGCTGTCCTACCAGGGCGGCGCCCGGCCGGTCGCCGAGCTGGCAAAGGTCTACCCGAGCTCGTGCGGCGAATACGCGTTTGCGGCAATCGCCCCCACCCGAGGCCTGTTCGCAGCCGCGCGGGCGGCCGGCCTCCCGGTCTTCTATACGACCATGGATGTGCGTCCCGACAGCCGTCCGCGCGCCGTCACGGCGACCAAGCGCCAGAAGCTGCAAACCGATCCCGAGCTCTACGCCATCCGCTCCGATTTCCGGCCGGAGCCGGGCGATACGGTCATCACCAAGCAGCGCGCCAGCGCCTTCTTCGGCACGCCGCTTGCCGCCCACCTGACGCAGCTCGGCGTGCGCACGCTCGTCATCTGCGGCGAGAGCACGTCGGGCTGCGTGCGCGCCTCGGCGGTTGACGCCTATTCGCACGGCTTCCACGTGGTGCTGGTGGAGGAATGCTGCTTCGATCGCAGCCTTCTCTCGCACAAGGTAAACCTGTTCGATCTGCATCACAAATACGCCGACGTCATGCATGTCGACGAGGTGATCGCCCACCTCGAAACTCTCCAGGTCAGGAAGGCGAGCTGATGCAGCCCCGCGCCTACGGTCCGTTTCCCTATTCGCCCATCATCCACCGGCCCAAGCTGACCTGGCCCAAGGGCGCCCATGTGGCGCTGTGGGTCATCCCCAATATCGAGTTCTTCGCGCTTGACGAAAAGGTCCCGGCCGGCTCCGGCGGAAGCGGCGCGCCGGTGCCCGACGTGCCGGCATGGTCGATGCGCGACTATGGCAACCGCGTCGGCGTGTTCCGTCTCATGCAGGTGCTCGACCGCTACGACATCCGCGCCACCGTCGCGCTCAACAGCGATGTCTGTGCCCATCACCCGGCAATCATCGAGGAGGGGGAAAAGCGCAGATGGGAATGGATGGGGCATAACGAAAGCAACACCCGCCGGCTCAACGAGGTCGAGTCCGGCGAGGAGCCGCGCGTCATCGCCAATGCCCTGAGCACCATCGAACGCGCGACCGGCCGGCGACCGGTTGGCTGGCTCGGCTCGGGCTTGCAGGAGACGTGGGCCACGGTCGATCTGCTCGCGGCACAAGGTTGCGAATACGTCGCCGACTGGGTGAACGACGACCAGCCCTACGTGATGAATCTCGATGGCGGGCGGCGTCTCGTGTCGGTGCCCTACAGCCACGAGGCCAACGACAAGCCGGCGTTCGAGCGCGCCCACCGCACCGCCGAGGAGTTCAAGGAGATGATCTGCCGTCAGTTCGACGTGCTCTACCGCGAGGGCGCGGACTCGGGGCGGGTGATGGCGATTGCGATCCACCCGTATCTGACCGGGTTACCGCACCGCATCGGCGCATTCGACGCCGCGCTCGCGTATATCTGCCGCCATGATGGCGTGTGGCGGGCGACGGGGAGCGAAATTGCGCGGCACTACCTTGGGCAAGTGGACGCAGTCAGGACAGCGGCACAGTAGGGAGGGGACCATGCCGACGCGGCGATTCCTGGTTCGAGGCACGACGGCGCTCATCGGCTGCGCGCTTCTGCCGGCGACCGCGCGCGCGGCGGAGACCGTGAGCGTCGGCACGGTGGGGCAGGCCTCGGCCAATCTGTGGCCGGTCTTCATCGCCATCAACAAGGGGTTCTTCGCCGCCGAGGATCTGAAGGTCGACATCGTCTACGTGCAATCGAGCGCCCAGCTGGTCCAGCAAATCACCGCCGGCTCGCTCAACATCTGCATGTCGACCGGCCTGGTCGATCCGCTGCGCGCGATCTCGATGGGGGCATCGATCGCAATCGTGCGCGTCGAGGTGCAGGCGCCGCCTTATGCGCTGCTCGCCAAATCCAGCATCAAGAGCGCGAAGGAGCTCAAGGGCAAGGTGATCTCGCTCGGCGGCCCCAAGGACATCACGCGCATCTATGTCGAGCGCATGCTGGCGCCGCACGGCGTCAACCCGGGCGAATTCGACATGGTGTTTGCCGGCGCCACCGCGGCGCGCGCGTCCGCCCTGCTGGCGGGCGCCGTCGACGCGGCGATCCTGCTGCCGCCGTTCAATTTCCAGGCGGTTTCCGCAGGCTTCAGCGATCTCGGCTTGACCATTGATTACGTCAAGGATCTGCCGTTCTCCGGGACGGTGGTCAATGTCGGCTGGGCGAATGCCAACAAATCCACGCTGCAGAAGCTGCTCGCCGCCCACACCAGGAGCGTCGCCTGGTTCGAGGATGACGCCAATCGCGCGGAGGCGGTCAAGATTCTCGTGACCGCAAGCGGCCTGAAGCAGGACGACGTCGAGAAGGCCTACGACTTCATGCGCAAGGGCGGCTTCTTCGAGCCGACCGGCAAGGTGTCGCGGTCCAAGCTCGCCAATCTCACCAATGCCATGGCGAGCCTGGGCGATCTGTCGGGCTCGATCGACCTCAATCGCGTGTTTCTGCCGGGCGTCACGCAGGTGAGTGACTAAAGCATGATCCGCCATCATCTCTCGAGGTTGGTGCTGAGCCTCACGCTCGTGTTCGCGTCCGCCGCGTCGGCGGCCGACACCGTGATCGTTGGCTCGGTGGGCTCGACCTCGGCCAACCAGTGGCCGCTCTATATCGCGCTCAAGAAAGGGTTTTTCGCTGGCGACGGCTTCAACGTCGATACCGTGTTTGCACAATCCAACGCCTCCGTCGTCCAGCAACTCGCCGCCGGCTCGACCAACGTCGCCGCCAGTGCCGGCCTGGTGGACCCCATCCGCGCGATCGAGAAAGGGGCGCCGCTGGGCATCGTCCGCATCGAGATCCAGGCGCCCCCTTACGCGCTGCTCGCCCGGCGCGACATCAAGGAGATGAAGGACCTCAAGGGCAAGACCATCATCGTCGGGGGCGCCAAGGACATCACGCGGATCTTCACCGACCGCATGCTGGCGGCGCATGGACTGAAGGCCGGCGACTTCGATTACGTGTTCGCGGGGGCGACCAATGCGCGCTTCTCGGCTCTGCAATCCGGCGGCGTCGATGCCGCGCTGCTCACTGCGCCGTTCAATTTCTATGCCGAGTCCGCGGGCTTCACCAATCTGGGTTTCACGTTCGACTACCTGAGCGACATGCCGTTTGCCGGCGTCGCCATGAGCCGCACGTGGGCGGCGGCAAATCCGGAGGCCGCGCGGCGCTTTCTCGGCGTCATGGTCAAGACGATCGACTGGTTCTACGACGAGCGCAATCGTGCGGAGGCGGTGAAGATCATGGCCGAGGTGAGCAAGCTCAAGCTCGACGATGTCGAGAAGGCCTATGACTTCCTCGGCGGCAAGAAACTGTTCGAGCCGACCGGCAAGGTCTCCAAGGCAAAGCTCGGCAAGGTGGTCGATGCCTTGCGCGAGCTCGGCGACGTTCCCGCCGATTTTGCTGTCGACCGCCTGTTCCTGCCGGGGGTGACCCAAGTTGTCGATTGACACGTCGGTCGGCGTTGCCGCCAAGCCGGCGGGAATGGTGCGCCTGTGGCAGGGCGCCCGGCGCAGGTATCTCGCCGGCACCCTCTCGGTGCTTGGCGGGTTGCTGCTGTGGGAAATCGTCAGCCGCTTCATGGTTGCCAATGCGCTGTTCCTGGCCGCGCCGTCGCAGATCGTGTGGGCCGTCTACGCTCTCACCGACACCGGCGAGATGCAGCGCCACATCGCCATCAGCGCCGTCGAGTTCGCGCTCGGCTACGTGATCGCCAGCGCGCTCGGCATCGTCGTCGGCTTTGCCATGGCGAACAGCGTGACGGCGAAGCAGATGCTCCAGCCGTGGATCTCCGGCCTCTATGCCACGCCCACGATCGCGCTCGCGCCGCTGTTCATTCTGTGGCTGGGGATCGGCATCTGGTCGAAGGTGCTGGTCGTCATATTCCTGGTTCTGTTCCCGGTCACCATCAATACCGAGGCGGGCTTGCGCACCACCAGCGAGCGGCTGATCGAGATGCTGCGCAGCTTCGGCGCGACCCCGCGGCAGATCTTCTTCAAGCTCTCGCTGCCTTCGGCCATGCCGTTCATCCTCGCCGGGCTCAAGCTCGGCATCGGCCGCGGCCTGATCGGCGTGGTGGTGGCCGAGCTGTTCGGATCGCGCGCCGGTCTCGGCCGCCTCATCAGCCAATCGGCCGATGCCTTCAACATGCCCGACCTGTTCGCCGGGGTGATCGTGCTCGCCGTCGCCGGCATTGCCATGACGGCCGGCTTTACCTGGGTCGAACGCAAGCTCGTTCCGTGGACGCGGGATTAGACACGATGGCCAAGCTTGCGGTCAGCGCCCTGAACAAGCGGTTCGGCGAGCTCGACGTGCTGCGCGGGATCACGCTCGAAGTGGAGCGCGGCGAGTTCATCGCGCTGGTCGGCCCGAGCGGCTGCGGCAAGACCACCTTTCTGCGCATCGTCGCCGGGCTCGAGCCGGCCACCTCGGGCGAGGTGCTGCTCGACGGCCGGGCGGTCCGCGCGCCGGGCGGCGATCGCGGCTTCGTGTTCCAGAGCGATAACCTGCTGCCCTGGCGCACCGTGCTGGCGAACGCGCTGATCGGGCCGGAGATCGCCGGCCAAGTGGGTGCGGTCGAGCGCCAGCGCACGCTCGATCTGCTCAAGCTCGTCGGCCTCGACGGGTTCGAGGACTATTATCCGCGCCAGCTCTCCGGCGGCATGCGCCAGCGCGTCAACCTCGCGCGCGCGCTGGCGATCAACCCCGAGGTGCTGCTGATGGACGAGCCGTTCTCCGCCCTCGACGCGCAGACTCGCGAGATCATGCAGACCGAGCTCCTGCGCATCTGGAACCAGGGCCGCAAGACCGTGCTGTTCGTCACCCACCAGATCGACGAGGCGGTGTTCCTCGCCGACCGCGTGCTGGTGTTCGGACGGCGTCCTGGGCGGATCGTCGAGACGATCGAGGTCCGACTGCCGCGCCCACGTGCGCTGTCGCTCAAGCGGACGCCGGATTTCGTCGGCTATGTCGACCGCATCTGGCGCCTGATCGAAGACGACGTGCGCACCAGCGTGATCGAGGAGCGGGTGTGAGACCCGGGCCGCCGGAACCCAGAATTGTTGAGTGGGGCACGTTGACGGCGAACCAGTGCGCGCGTGGCTAATTCCTCGCCGGCGCGATCTGGAAGAGCTGCGCGAGCTGTTCTTTCGACAGCGGCGCCGACAGGTACTTGAAGCTCACG
>JBJMSU010000057.1:0-10124 GCA_045801465.1 Xanthobacteraceae bacterium
GCTCGAGTTTCGCCAAGAGCTTCAGGCGCGATTGCGCCTGGCGCGCCTTGTTGGCCTTGGCGCGGAAGCGGGCCACGAAGGCCTCGATGCGCTTGCGCTCGGCTTCCTGCTCGCGCGCGCGCTTGAGATCGAGCGCCTGTCGCTCGCGGCGCTGGCGCGCGAAGCCCGAGTAGTTGCCGCGATAGAGCGTGAGCTTCCGCCGTTCGAGGTGAAGGATGAAGCCTGCGGCGCTGTCGAGCAGGTCGCGGTCGTGGCTGATCACCAGCACGGTGTGCCGGTAGCGCGCGAGATAATCCTGCAGCCACAGTGTCCCTTCGAGATCGAGGTAGTTGGTGGGCTCGTCCAGCAGCAGGAGATCGGGCTCGGAAAAAAGCAGCGCCGCAAGAGCAACCCGCATCCGCCAGCCGCCGGAAAACGACCCGCACGGCCGCGTCTGATCCTGCGCCGAGAAGCCCAGACCGGCGAGGATCGCTGCCGCCCGCGCCGGTGCGGCGTGAGCGTCGATATCGGCGAGGCGGGCATGAATCTCGCCGATCCGGTGCGGGTCGTGACCCTGTTCGGCGGCGGAGAGCAGTTCGCTGCGCTCGCGGTCGGCGGCCAGCACGATGTCAAGGAGGCTCTGCGGCCCGTCCGGCGCCTCCTGAGCGAGGCGACCGATCCGCGCGCGCTTCGGCAGCACGATGCTTCCGTGTTCGAGGGCGAGCTCGCCGGTGATGGCGCGGAACAACGACGTCTTGCCGGTGCCGTTGCGGCCGACCACGCCCACGCGCGCGCCGGTCGGGATTTGCACCGACGCCCGGTCGATGAGCAGACGCCCTGCCACGCGCAGCGAGAGATCTTCGATGACCAGCATGGGCGGTTTGTGGCGTCACCGCCTCACCGAATCAAGAGCACGATAAGGCTCGGCAGGTGCGACCCCGCGCCGTGCAGGTGATCGCGGTCAGCCGCGGCTCACGAACGGCTCGACACGCTGGGCATTGCGCACGAACGCGGCCATGACGGCAAGCCCGATGAGGAAGAACAGCGCCTGCAAGACATAGACGCCGTAGTGTCCCAAATTGAACAAGCCGGCCGCGGCCCAGCCGCCGGCAAAGGCCGCACCGAACACCTCGGCGCCGATCAGAATCGTCGCGCTGACCACGGTGGACACGTTGATCCAGTTGATCCGACGGCTCGGGGGTTGTTTTACGGTTTGATCCATGCGGCGTCTGCTGTGTCAGGCGGACGCAATGTGGGCGAAAGCGGCGGCCGGATCAAGAGGCGGGGAGCCTGCTCAGCAATTCGCCGCAGGTGGTTGGAAGGACGGACCCGGCCTTGGCTATCCCGCTAAGGACCGACGATTAGGCGTCGGCGGCCGGAGGCGCCGTGCTGTCCTCAGTCTCGACATTGTTGCTGAACAAGGGCTTAACAAGGCAGGCAGGATCTTAACGCAACAGCCGAGATAGGTCGTCATCCTTTCCGCGCCGTTGACGGAATGAGGGCTGCCGGCCCTTGGTGTTTGCAGCGCACACAAGCTATCTCAGCCTCATGGAACTTCATTCTGCCGGACATCACGGCGGCATCGTTGCTGCGCCGCATTACGCCGCCGCGCAAGCCGGACGCGACATCCTCGGCGAGGGCGCCAACGCGCTCGAGGCGATGATCGCCATGGCGGCGGCCATTGCCGCCGTCTACCCGCACATGAACCATATTGGCGGCGACGGCTTCTGGTTGTTCCGTCACGGCTCCGGCCGTGTGCGCGTGATCGATGCCGCCGGGTTTGCGGGCGAGCGCGCCCGCCGCGAGCTCTATCGCCACCATGAGGTGATCCCGCCGCGCGGCCCGCTCGCGGCGCTGACGGTTCCGGGCGCGGTCGGCGGATGGGCGCTCGCGCACGAAGCCTCGCGCGCGTTCGGCGGAAAGCTGCCGCTCGATGCGCTGTTCGCGCCGGCCATTCGCCACGCGCGCGAAGGCTATGTGGTGACTCGCAGTCAAGCCCGGCTGACCGGCGAGAAGCTCGCCGAGCTCAACGACGTGCCCGGCTTCGCGTCCATGTTCCTGAGCGAGGGAAAAGCGCCGGCCGAAGGCGCGGTGCTCCGGCAGGCGGCGCTGGCCGATACCATCGACCATCTCGCCCATGTCGGGCTCGACGACTTCTATCGCGGCGACGTCGGGCGCGAGATGGCGGCAGACCTGGAACGGATCGGCAGCCCGATCACGCGCGGCGATCTTGAACGCTATCGCGCGCGTCTGCGCGACCCGCTGGAACTGAAGTTGGCATCGGCGACGCTCTACAACACACCGCCGCCCACCCAGGGGCTCGCATCCTTGATCATTCTCGGCCTGTTCGAGCGACTGGCCATCACGCAGGCCGACGGTTTCGATCATATCCACGGCTTGGTGGAGGCGACCAAGCGCGCCTTCCGCATCCGCGATCGCTACGTCACCGACGAGGACCGGCTGCCTCATCCACCCGACCGGTACCTGGTGCCGGCATTTCTCGACGCCGAGGCGTTGAAGATCGATCGCCGCAAGGCGGCCGCATGGCCGCTGCGGTGGGGCGAAGGTGACACGGTATGGATGGGGGCCGCGGACCGCGACGGCCTGGTCGTCTCCTATGTCCAGTCGCTCTATTGGGAGTTCGGCTCCGGCTGCGTGCTGCCGCGGACTGGTGTCCTGATGCAGAACCGCGGCGCGAGCTTCTCGCTCGATCCGGACGCCTTGAACGCGCTCGCGCCCGGGCGCCGTCCGTTCCACACCCTCAATCCGGCGCTCGCCGTGCTCAAGGACGGACGAGTCGTCGCCTACGGCAGCATGGGCGGTGACGGCCAGCCGCAGACGCAGGCCGCCGTTTTCACCCGCCATGTCTCGTTTGGGCAGACGCTTGCCGACGCGATCGACCGGCCACGTTGGCTGCTCGGTCGCACCTGGGGGTCGGAGCGCACCAGTCTTCGGCTCGAGTCTCGCTTTGACGAGGGCGTGATCGATCGTCTGCAATCGGCAGGTCACGAGATTGAGGTCGTGCCTGAGCCTTATTCGGATCTCATGGGCCACGCCGGCGCGGTGGTGCGTCATCGCAACGGCACATTCGAGGGTGCGCATGACCCGCGCGCCGACGGCGGCGCCACGGGCCTGTGATCTCCCGGGTGGCGTTAGATCGCTTTGGTGAAGCCGTACAGCTCTTCGGGATTCTCCACCAGGATGCGGCGGCGGATCGCCACGTCCGGCGCCCATTCGGCGAGCAGATCGAACAGCACGGCATCGTTCGGCTTGTGGTCGGCAGTCTCGGTCGGATGCGGCCAGTCGCTTCCCCACAGCATCCGCTCCGGTGCTGCTTTGATATAGGCCTGAGCCACCTTGGTGGCATCCGCGTACGTGGGCGCGCCAACCTTGGTATCGATGTAAGCGCCGGATACTTTGATCCACGTGCTGCCCTGGTCGATGAGCCGGCGAATGATCTTGAAGGCTGGATGATCGGTGCCGTCCGGCTGCGGCAGGCGTCCCATATGATCGAACACGATCGGCGAGGGAAGGCGTTGCCACAGCTCTTCGGCGGCGACGATCTGATCGGCCCGCATGTGAATCTGCACGTGCCAGCCGAGATCGTTCACGCGCTTCGACAACGGCTCGATCATGTCGATCGTCGTGGTGGCGGTGTTGGGATCGAACTGGGTGAAGCGGAGGCCGCGAATACCTCCATCCGCCAGGGACTTCAGCTCGGCGTCCGTAATCGTCGGATGAACAACGGCCACTCCGCGCGCCTCGGCACCGAGCTGGGCGACCGCGTCGAGGGTGACGCGATTGTCGGTGACATAGGCCGCCGGCGTAACGACGACAGTCCGGGTCGTGCCGATCCGCTGTTGCAGCAGGCGGTACTCGGCAACGCCTGCGTTCGTCTGCAGCCGCGACCCGGGCCGAAGCGGCGGAAAACGCTCGGCGTCATAGACGTGCATGTGGCAGTCGCAGGCATTTGCCGGTGCCTTGAGCTTCGGCGTCTCGGTGCCGGAGGAATTCGGCACTGCGTTCTGCGCATGGGTCTCTTGCGTCCAAAGGGCGCGTGTTGCCGCCAAGGCGGCGATCCCGCCCTTGAGAAAGTTTCGGCGATTCATCGCGTCGGAGTTCATGGAGCGTCCTCCCGATCCGGGAGCCGTGAGAGCTTCGGACGAGATCTCGCTCGCACCGGCTCGCGCTCATCGTGCATTCTACGCGCCGGCGACCTATATGTCTGCAACCCTGGACCGGTGGCCGGCGTGCCTCCCTTCCGCCCAACTCCGTGCTATGTTCGCCCGTGCCGCTTCGTTTACAGGACAGATCATGACTGAACGCCGCCGTCTGCTCGTGTTCTCGCTGGTTGCTTCGCTTTTGGTCGCGGCGAGCGGCCGCGCCGAAGCCCATCCGCATGTCTGGGTGACGGTGAAGAGCGAAGTCGTTTATGCAGCCGACGGATCGGTGACCGGCGTGCGTCATGCCTGGACGTTCGACGACATGTTCTCGGCCTTCGCCACGCAGGGGCTCGATGCCAAGAAGAAAGGCGAATTCACGCGCGAGGAGCTGGCGCCGCTGGCCGAGGTCAACGTGACCTCGCTGAAGGAATTCGATTTCTTCACCTATGCGAAAGTCGACGGCAAGAAGACACCGTTCGCCGAGCCGGTCGATTACTACCTCGATTACAAGGACAACGTACTGACCCTCAACTTCATTCTTCCGCTGAAAACGCCGGTCAAATCGAAGAGCCTGCAGCTCGACATCTACGATCCGACCTATTTCGTCGACTTCTCCTTCGCCGAGAAGGAGCCGGTTGCGCTCAAAGGGGCGCCGTCCGCCTGCAAGCTCGCCGTGCTGCGGCCGAACGAGTCCACGGCCGACGGCCGTCAGGTCGGCGAAGGCTTTTTCAATTCGCTGACCTCGTCCAGCAACTATGGCGCCCAATTCGCCAACAAGATTTCCGTGACATGCCCGTGACATCATCGCGTCCGCGCCGCGGGAACGTCGATCTCGTCATCCTGGTTGTGGGCCTGGTGCTGCTGGCGGGCCTTATCGATACGGCTCTTGCCCAGACCTCGCCCTTCGGCGTCGGCCGCCCGCCGGCTGCCCCGCCGCCACCCGCCGCCGATGGGATCGTCGGCTGGCTGCTCGCCAAGCAGGCGGAATTCTACCGTGGTCTCTCCAGCCTGATCCGCGCCGCCAAGGCGGATGGCAGCGCGGTGTGGGGCCTGCTCGGTCTGTCGTTCCTGTACGGCGTGTTCCACGCCGCCGGTCCCGGCCACGGCAAAGCGGTAATCTCGTCCTATGTCGTCGCCAACGAGGAGACGTGGCGGCGCGGCGTGGTCCTGTCCTTCGCCTCGGCGCTGTTGCAGGCGATCGTCGCGGTCGCCGTCGTCGGCATTGCGGCGGTGCTTCTGAATGCGACCGCCAAGACGATGGGCGAAGCCGTGCGCTGGATCGAGATCGTCAGCTACGCGCTCATTGCCGTCGTCGGGGCGCGGCTCTTGTGGACCAAAGGTCGGGCCTTCGTTGCCGCACTGCATCCGGTCATGAGCCCAGGCCCGATGCTGGCTGCAGCCGGCGCCGCTGTCGTTCCGGTGCATGATCATCACCATGACCATGGTCATGGCGGTCATCACCATCACGATCACGCCGAGCCTCATGTGCACGATGAGTCGTGCGGTCACAGTCACGGGCCGGAGCCGAAGGATCTGTCCGGACCGGGCGGCTGGCAGCGCGGGCTTGCGGCCATTGTGGCCGTCGGCTTGCGTCCGTGCTCGGGCGCCATCCTGGTGCTGGTGTTCGCGCTCGCGCAGGGGCTGTTCTGGGCCGGTGTCGCGGCGACCTTCGTGATGGGCTTGGGGACTGCCATTACGGTCGCCGCTATCGCCTCATTGGCCGTGGGCGCCAGGGCTGTGGCGGCAAAATTCGCACATGGGCGCAGCGGCTACGGCGAATTGGCATTGCGCGGTATCGAGGTCGCCGCCGCGGCGCTCGTGCTTGCGTTCGGCGTCCTGCTCCTCATGGGCTACATGGTCAGCGAGCGCATGTTCGCGGTGTGATCTACGCGAAATCCTCCGGCTTGAGCTCGATCGGCGCGCCGTGCGGCGTGCGGTCGGCCGCATGATCCCAGGCGTCGTGGTAGCGCCGCAAGGTCGCCGCGTCGGTGATGCCCTTGTCGGCGATGATGCGTTCGAGCGCGTTGAGCCAGTGATGGTAATAAGTCTCGCCGGTGTCGGGATCGCCCGCTTGTTGAGCGCGCTTGATCTCGGCTGACAGCATGGCCGCCCATTCCGGCCAAGTGAACAGCCCGCGCTCGTGCAAGGCGAGCGCCATGGCGAAAGCCTGCGCCTCCCACGGCTCGCGGAACACCGGCCCGTCGCTGTCGCGCGGGATGCTGGCGACGTCCTCGGTCGCGCGGCGCGCGGCTTCTTGGTCATTCCGGCCGAGCGAGCGCAGCGAGCGAGTGCCGGAATCCATAGCCACCGCTCCTCTCAGATGAGACCGATCGACAAATCGGTCCACTCGGGATTGTGGCGCTCGATCAGTCGTATCTTCCATTCCCGGTGCTTAATGCGGCTCGCCCGGAACGACACAGAGTTACGCCGGCTCGAGATAAGGCTCGAACGCCTCGACCGAGACCTTCACGCTCGGGTCGGAGCCTTCGCCCCACAGCTCGCGGCCGTCGAACACGACGGTGTACAGCCATTGCGGATTTTCCCCCGCGCCGGTCACGACGGTATCGGGAAAGACATGGCAGCCCTGGATACGCTCGACCACGCCCACGTGGCCGCGCACGTAGCGCGGCAGACGCGTATGTGTCGGCGGATGAATGTTCCTGGCGCGCACGCGGTCGCCGAGGCGAAAGCGCGCCGGCGCGCTCGCCGGCCGGGCATATTTGCCGCGCGTCAGTGCCGGGCTGACATCGGCCGCCGTCAGTGTCCGCTTGACCGGCTTTGCCGGCGTGAGCGCATGGCCGGCGGCGAGCTCGTCGGCGCTGACCAGCCCTTTGCCCAGCAGGTTCTGTTCCATCGCCAGGGCCCAGCGCTGGTAATACGACGCCGCGAGATAGACCGGGGCCGGCAGCATTTCCTGGGCGGCGCGCGACATGTCGATATTCCACGCGCCCGTGTAGGTCATGGCGCGCTGCATCGCGAGCACGCGTCCCTCCCACGCGGCATGGAACACCGGCTCGTTCGGCTCCGGCTCCACGGGCCCGAAGCCGTGAATGCCGCCCATGTCGTGCACGCCGTTCATGATGTTCCGCCGTCCGGACGCTTCGGCAGGCCGGTCCCGATCATGCTGTCGCGCGTGACGAGCTCCGCCAGCCGCTCTTCGCTCCACCCTTCGGTGCCGGCCGGCCGCATCGGCACCACCATGAACCGCGTCTCGGCGGTCGAATCCCACACGCGAATTTCAGTCTCGGCCGGGAGCGTGATGCCGAAGTCGGCGAGCACGCCGCGCGGATCCAACACCGCGCGCGAACGGTAGGGCGCCGACTTGTACCAGACCGGCGGCAATCCCAGCACCTCCCACGGATAGCAGGAGCACAGCGTGCACACGATCATGTTGTGGCGCTGCGGCGTGTTCTCGACGGCGATCAGGTGGTCGCCGACGCGGCTGACGAGCCCAAACTCGGCGATGGCTTTGCTGGCGTCGTCGAGCAGACGCCGCTTGAAGGCGGGATCGGCCCACGCCTTGGCGACGACCCGCGCGCCGTTGTGCGGGCCGATCCTGGTCTCGAACGCCTCGATGATGAGGTCGAGCGCAGCGGGGTCGATATACCCCTTTTCGGCGAGCACGGTCTCCATTGCCCGGACGCGGAGCTGCATCTCGGACAGGTCCGAGCCGTGGTCGTGGTGGTGATCATCGTGGTCGTGTGGCATGGCGGCAAATCTAGCGAGGACGTGTCGGCGTCACAACGTCGTTTTCTGGTGGTCCCGCCAAACGCGGGGGACACGGCTTTCAATCGACCGCGTCCTCGGAGATGATGATCCAATTGGCGCGCCAGCGCAGCGATGATCCAGCGAGGATGGCGCAGATGAAGGCCGCGGGGCTTTTCGACCTCACCGGCCAGGTGGCCCTGGTGACCGGCGCTTCGAGCGGCCTTGGGTGGCGCTTTGCGCAAGTGCTGGCCGCCAATGGTGCGGCGGCCGTCCTGGTGGCGCGCCGGGTCGACCGGCTCGCCGAACTGAAGATGATGATCGATTACGAAGGCGGGCGCGCCATTGCGGTCGAAGCCGACGTGCTCGACCGTGCCGCCATGACGCGCGCCTTCGATATGGCCGAGCAGGCGTTCGGGACGGTCACCATCCTGGTGAACAATGCCGGCGTCGCCCATGCCGATCGCGCGCTCGAGATCACCGAAGCGGATTGGCGGCGCGTGCTCGCCACCGATCTCGACGCCGTCTTGTTCTGGTCGCAGGAGGCGGCCCGCCGGATGCTCGCGGCGGAAAAGCGCGGTGCGATCGTCAACATCGCGTCTATTCTCGGCCTCGCCGTATCGAAGGGGACGATCGCCTACGCCACCGCCAAGGCCGGCGTGATCCAGCTGACGAAGTCGCTGGCGCTCGAGCTCGCCTTCAAGGGCGTGCGTGTCAACGCCATCGCGCCCGGCTTCATCACGACCGAGCTCAATCGCGAATACCTCGAAGGCGAAGGCGCCAGCATGACGCGCGATATTCCGGCCGGCCGGTTCGGCGAGGAGCACGACCTCGACGGCGCGCTGCTGCTCCTCGTCTCGGACGCGGGAAGCTACATCGCCGGGGCGACCATCGTGGTCGACGGCGGTCACATGCTGGCGCTGCGCGGCACGTAGAGCATGATCCCGAAAAGTGGATACCGGTTTTCGGAACAGATCATGCTCCAACAATAGGCACGCCCTCTCGCGGCAGGCGCGGAGAGGTGTCAAGATGCGCGACCTCGCAAACCCGCATCCCTCCACAAGGCTCGTCATGGATTTCACCCTTCCGCCTGAGATCGAGGATCTGCGCGTGCGCACGCGCGCCTTCATCGACGAGCACGTCCTGCCGCTGGAATCGGAGCCGGCGAGCTTTTCCGAGCACGAAAATATTCCGCTCGAGCGGCTCGCGCCGGTGCGCGAGAAGGCCAAGGCGGCCGGCCTGTGGGCGCCGCAATCGCCGAAACGCTTCGGCGGCGCCGAGCTTCCGATCGTCGCCTGGGCGGTGATGTACGAGGAAGCGGCGCGTTCGCTGTTCGGCCCGCTTGCCCTCAACTGCATGGCGCCCGATGACGGCAACATGAACCTGCTCAGCCGTGCCGGCACGGCAGCGCAGCAGGAGAAGTGGCTCAAGCCCATCGTCGAAGGCAAGGTTCGTTCGTCGTTCGCGATGACCGAGCCGCATCCGGGCGGCGGCTCGGATCCCGGCATGATCATGACGCGCGCCGAACGCCAGGGCGGAAAGTGGGTGATCCGCGGCCGCAAGTGGTTCATCACCGGCGCCGACGGCGCCAAGCATTTCATCCTCGTCGCGCGCACGTCCGACGACAAGCGCCGCGGGCTCACCGCTTTCCTCTATCATGCCGAGCAGCCCGGCTGGCGCATCGTGCGGCGCATCGGGATCATGGGTCCGGAGGAGCATGGCGGCCACTGCGAACTCGAGTTCGACGGACTGGAGGTCGCTGACGAGAACGTCCTGCTCAACGTCGGCGATGGCCTGCGGGTGACGCAAATCCGGCTCGGGCCGGCGCGGCTCACGCATTGCATGCGCTGGCTCGGCTGGTCGAAGCGCTGCGTGGAGATCGCGCAGGAATACGTGTCGCGGCGCGAAGGCTTCGGCGTCAAGCTCGGCGACCGCGAAAGCGTGCAGATCAAGCTCGGGCAGCTTGCGCACCAGATTCAGATCGGCCGGCTGCTCACCATGCACGCGGCCTGGAAGCTCGACCAGGGCGACCGCGCCCGCAAGGAGGTGTCGATGGCCAAGGTGCAGGTCGCCGACACGTTGCATCAGGCTGCCGACGTCGCCATCCAGCTCAACGGCGCCCGCGGCTATTCCAAGGACACCGTGCTGGAATGGATCTACCGCGCCGCGCGCGCCGCCCGCCTCGTTGACGGTGCATCGGAAGTCCACAACATGGTGCTCGCCCGCTTCATGCGCGAGGAAGGCCGCGATTTCTGGACCTGGAGCGCGGGAAACCGG
>JBJMSU010000084.1:0-11502 GCA_045801465.1 Xanthobacteraceae bacterium
CCTTCACGGATAAGCTTGATTGTTTTTCGCGTCACGATCTCCTCCGTCGCATGAAATCGTCCGACCAACGCAGCGGATCGGGTCGATACGCCGTGACTAGAACCGCTGGGCCCGAACGGTCCTTTGCGATACCCCAGACTACGTGGATAGGGCGGTGATCGGAGTCCTGCTGCAACACCAACACCGAAGGTCCGACGGCGGCATGAGGATAATCCTCGACAACAGCGGCGGCAGCCAAGCCACCCAAAACGTCACTGAAATATATATCATCAGCAGAGAGTTCATCGTAGCCGTGGAGCGAAATTCTAACTTCTCCTTGCTTCGCTAGAGCTTGCACTCGGGCCAGCGTATCGCTCATCCCGGCCTTTTCACTCCGCCGCCTCCGTGCGGCGCCCCGGGCGGCGCAGTACCGGCGCCAGAAACCGGCCGGTGTAGCTGCGCTTGATCTTGGTGATCGCCTCGGGCGGGCCCGCGGCGACGACCTCGCCGCCGCCGTCGCCGCCCTCCGGGCCGAGGTCGATGATCCAGTCGGCGGTCTTGATCACTTCGAGATTGTGCTCGATCACCACCACGGTGTTGCCCTGCTCGACCAGCTCGTGCAGCACCTCCATCAGCTTGGCGACGTCGTGGAAGTGCAGGCCGGTGGTCGGCTCGTCGAGGATGTACAAGGTGCGCCCGGTGGCGCGCTTGCACAGCTCCTTGGCGAGCTTCACGCGCTGCGCCTCGCCGCCCGACAGCGTCGTCGCCTGCTGGCCGACGTGGATGTAGCCGAGGCCGACGCGCTGCAGCGTCTCCAGCACCTGGCGGATGCGCGGCACCGCCTTGAAGAACTCGGTCGCCTCGTCCACCGTCATGTCGAGCACGTCGGCGATCGATTTTCTCTTGAAGGTGACGTCGAGCGTCTCGCGGTTGTAGCGCTTGCCCTTGCAGACATCGCAGGTGACGTAGACGTCGGGCAGGAAGTGCATCTCGATCTTGATGACGCCGTCGCCCTGGCACGCCTCGCAGCGCCCGCCCTTGACGTTGAACGAGAAGCGGCCGGGCTCGTAGCCGCGCGCGCGCGCCTCGGGCAGGCCGGCGAACCACTCGCGGATCGGCGTAAACGCGCCCGTATAGGTCGCCGGATTCGATCGCGGCGTGCGGCCGATCGGCGACTGGTCGATGTCGATGATCTTGTCGATGTGCTCGAGCCCCTCGATCGTGTCGTGCGGGGCAGGGGCCTCGGACGACCCGTGCAGGCGCCGCGCCACCGCGCGGTAGAGCGTGTCCACTAAGAGCGTCGACTTGCCGCCGCCGGAGACGCCGGTCACGCAGGTGAACAGGCCGAGCGGGATCTCGGCGGTGATGTTCTTGAGATTGTTGCCGCGGGCGTTGACGACCTTGAGCATGCGCAGCGTGTTGGGCGTGCGCCGCTCCGGCACCGGGATCATCAGCGCGCCGGTGAGGTATTGGCCGGTGAGCGAGCGCGGATTGGCCATGATGTCGTCGGGCGTGCCCTCGGCGATGATCTCGCCGCCGTGGATGCCGGCCGCCGGGCCGATGTCGACGACGTGGTCGGCGGTGAGGATCGCCTCCTCGTCGTGCTCGACCACGATGACGGTGTTGCCGAGGTCGCGCAGGCGCTTGAGGGTTTCGAGCAGCCGCGCATTGTCGCGCTGGTGCAGACCGATCGATGGCTCGTCGAGCACGTAGAGCACGCCGGTCAGGCCGGAGCCGATCTGCGAGGCGAGGCGGATGCGCTGGCTCTCACCGCCCGACAGCGTGCCGGAGGCGCGCGCCAGGGTCAGGTATTCCAGCCCGACGTCGACCAGGAACTTGAGGCGCTCGCGGATCTCCTTGAGCACCCGCACCGCGATCTCGTTCTGCTTTGCGGTCAGGTGGGCCGGCAGCTCGGCGAACCATTGCTCGGCGCGTTTCACCGACAGCTCGGCGACCTCGCCGATGTGCTTGGCGGCGATCTTGACGCACAAGGCCTCGGGCTTGAGGCGAAAGCCGGTGCAGGCGTTGCACGGGATGTCGGCGAAATATTTCGCGATCTCCTCGCGCGCCCATTCGCTCTCGGTCTCGCGGAAGCGCCGTTCCAGGTTGCGGATCACGCCCTCGAAGGATTTCCGCGTCTCGTACGAGCGCATGCCGTCGTCATAGACGAAGCGGATCGGGTCATTGCCGGAGCCGTAGAGGATCGCGTCCTGCGCCTTCTTGGAGAGATCCTTCCACTTGGTCTCCAAGGTGAAGCGGTAGTGCTTGCCCAGCGCCTCCAAGGTCTGCGTGTAGTAGGGCGAGGTGGAGCGCGCCCACGGCGCGATGGCGCCGCGCCTTAAGCTCACGTTCTTGTCGGGAATGACCAGGTCGGCGTCGATCTGCTGCTCGACCCCGAGGCCGCCGCAGGCCGGGCACGCGCCGAACGGGTTGTTGAACGAGAACAGGCGCGGCTCGATCTCGGGAATCGTGAAGCCCGACACCGGACAGGCGAAGCGCTCGGAGAAGATCAGGCGCTGCGGCCCGCTCTGGTCGTGGATCTTGGCACCCGATGCTTCGCGAACACCCCCCTCCCGGCGCTTCGCGCCGACCTCCCCCACAAGGGGGGAGGTAACCGGAGTTTGCGGCTCCGGCGCGCCTTTACCGCGCTGCTTCCCCGCTGGCTCGGCCTGCTCCCTCCCCCCTGGTGGGGGAGGGGTGGGGAGGGGGGTAGAAGCATTTGGAGGCGCATCGGCGAACTCGGCGACGGCGAGGCCCTCGGCGAGCTTGAGGCACTGCTCGAGCGAATCGGCGAGCCGCGTGGCGACGTCGGGACGCACGACGATGCGGTCGACCACCACGTCGATATCGTGCTTGAACTTCTTGTCGAGCGCCGGCGCCTCGGCGATCTCGTAGAACGTGCCGTCGATCTTCACCCGCTGGTAGCCGCGCTTCATGAAGTCGGCGAGCTCCTTGCGATACTCGCCCTTGCGGCCGCGCACCACCGGCGCCAACAGGTAGAGCCGGGTGCCCTCGGGGAGCGCGAGGATGCGGTCCACCATCTGCGATACGGTCTGGCTCTCGATCGGCAGGCCGGTGGCAGGCGAGTACGGCACGCCGACGCGCGCCCACAACAGCCGCATATAGTCGTAGATCTCGGTGACGGTGCCGACCGTGGAGCGCGGGTTGCGCGAGGTCGTCTTCTGCTCGATGGAGATGGCCGGCGAGAGCCCGTCGATCTGGTCGACGTCGGGCTTCTGCATCATCTCCAGGAACTGGCGGGCGTAGGCGGACAGGCTCTCGACATAGCGCCGCTGGCCCTCGGCATAGATCGTGTCGAAGGCGAGGGAGGACTTGCCGGAGCCCGACAGCCCGGTGATGACCACCAGCCGGTCGCGCGGAATATCGAGATCGATGTCCTTGAGATTGTGCTCGCGCGCCCCGCGGATCGCGATCACGCGGGCTTCCGGGCGCCGCGTGTCGGCGCTTCTATGGTCGAAACGATCGTTCATGGGTGCGGCGAACGTAGTGAGAACGAGGAGGAATTGCCAGCCCGGCGGAGCGGGCTGTTGAAAACAGGTTCGAATCGCGGATCCCAGGTAATCCCGTTGGTCCTGGTTCGGCCTTGATCGCTTGAACAGCCAGATTTAGACGCACCGATGGCGTCAACGTCTTGACCGCTGCGAGACGAAGCCCCTTGCACCCGCTGCGCCGGATGCCCGCCCTTGACGCCATCGGCGCGTGCGCGCCCTTGCCCATCGACGACGTCAAGCGGCGTCGGCGCTGCGATCGGGCTGCTGCTCGTGCTGCTGCGGGATTTCTGCCGTCTCTTCCGGCGGCTTGGGCTGGCGCGTCGTACGGCGGAGCTTGTAGAGCTCGTGCTGCAGCTGGGCGCGTTCGGCGCGCGTTGCGTCGAGCGCCCCTTCGACGACTTGACGCTCGAGCCGTTCGTGGTCGAGCATGGACAGAAGCTCTTCGATCCGCTTCTCGGACGCCATGCGGCTGACCTTCATGTCGTTTTCGAGCCGCGCGATCTGGTCCGCCGTCACCAGCTTGTGGTCGTCGGCGTTGGCCAGCTGTCCCTCGCGCGATTTAAGCGAATTGACCAGCGAGGTATTCCGCTCGGTGAGGACGTCGCGGGCGCGTTCGAGCTCCCTGATCTGGTTTTCGTGCGACTTGAGCAGGGCTTCGATCTCCCGCAGCCTGATCTCGGCGGCATCGCGCGCGCGTTTGGCTTCCGTGACCTGACGGTCGGAGGCCCTGGCTTCTTCGCTGCGCGCCGCCAGGAGCTGCCGCGTGTTGCCGAGAAGTTTCTCCGCCATCGCCGTGCGCGCCTGCAGTGCCTCGAACTGCGCATGCAGCTTGTTCTGGTCGTTGCGCTGGCGTTCGCTCAGCTCGTTGACCTCGGCGAGCAGCTTGTTGCGATCGCTCTCAACGCCGAAAAGGGTCGATTCCAGCTGCTGGATCCGGGCGGTGGCCGACGTCACCGCGGTTTCCAGCTCGCGGTTGCGCTGCGCCAGGGTCGAGGATTCGGTCACGGCGCGACTGAGCGAACTCTGCAACGACTGATTTTCGCCCTGCAGGATCGCCAGGGTCTCGCGCACGGCGGTGAGCTCGGTTTCGAGCCCGCTGACCCTCGTTTCGGCGTCGATGGCGTGGCTGCGATATCTCTGGTTGTCGTCGGTCAGGGCTTTGGTGCGACTGGTGAATTCCCCCACCTGATGTTCCAGATTGGCCGCCATGGCGCGAATCACGGCAATGTCGTTGGTCAGTTCGGCCTTCGTGATTCTGAGCTCGCGCACGCTGCGCTGCTCTTCTTCCAGGTCCAGCCGCAGCTGCTGTTTATCGTTGGCGAGGGCCTCGTTTCGGTTCTCGGTCTCGTCGAATTTGGCTTGCAGCACGTCGTGGCTTGCGCGCAGCTGGCCGAGTCGCCGCGTCAGGCTGATGTTGCGGGTTTTTTCCTGCTCCAGCACGCGCAACGCGCGGTCGGCCGGATCGACGATGCCGAAGAACGTCTGTTTGCTATCCTCCAGCTCGTTGACCTTGTTGCCGGCCTCGACGATGAGATTGCGCAGGGCCTCGCACGCTTCGCCGATGCGGGCGCTGACATCCGTCTCTGCTTCGGCCTCGCTCTCGCTGCGGATGTCTCCGTCGGAGCCGGGCCGAGGGATATCGGAAGCGTTTTCGTCGAACGGCAGCGGCTTGCGCACGATGAGCTGTGAAAGCTTGGTCATGGAAGGAGCCTCCCCGCGACGAAGCTATGGTTTTTGTCAGCACCGCCACAGACGCACGAACCACAAAACTTGTGGACAAGTTCAGGCTTGCCACAACTTTGTACCTGATCGGCGCATGGGCGGAGGATCGCTCAAAAGGTGCCTGCCCGGTATTTGCCTCAGGGCAGGAAGTGTGCTAAGAACAAAACAGGAACGAGGCGCAGATGAGCGCGCCTCCGACAGATCGGGCTGTGGACAATCGCGAACGCCCTTGCGGCGCGGGCGCCAGGGTGCAATCGAACATGAATTCGGGCGGCGGAAAGCGGAGAGTGTCATGGCAGGTTCGGTGAACAAGGTGATCTTGATCGGCAATCTCGGGGCGGACCCGGAAATCCGCCGCACGCAGGACGGCCGGCCGGTGGCCAATTTGCGCGTCGCCACCTCGGAAAACTGGCGCGACAAGGCGACCGGCGAGCGGCGCGAGCGCACCGAATGGCACCGCGTCGTCATCTTCAACGAGCCGCTGTGCCGCATCGCCGAGCAGTATTTGAAGAAGGGCGCGAAGATTTACCTGGAAGGCCAGCTGCAGACCCGTAAATGGACCGACCAGCAGGGCCAGGAGCGCTACTCGACCGAGGTCGTGCTGCAGGGGTTCAACGCGCAGCTCACCATGCTCGACCGTCTCGGCGGCGGCGAGGCGCACGATAACGGCGCGGCCGATTTCGGCTCGGCCGGCCCGACCGCGCGCGAGCGCAAGCCGGCCATGGCCGGCGCTCGCCGCGACGATCTCGACGACGAGATCCCGTTCTGACGCGTCTTACGCGGCCCGCCGCTTAACGACTGCGGGCTCAAGGATTCGATTGCGCTGTGCCCATGCGGGCTGGCGGCGGCTGCTTGCATCCTTCCCGGATCGGAGTCCAAATTCTTCCTTCGGTCCCACCATTTCCACGGGAGGAAAAGCATGCCGATCTTCATCAGCCGGGGCAATTACACGCGCGAGGCCCTCGCCGCCATGATCGCCAAGCCGGAGGATCGCACGGAACAGGTGAGCAAACTGGTCGCCGCCGCGGGCGGCAAGCTGCACAACCTGTACATGACGTTTGGAGAATACGACTTCCTGCTCATCGCCGAGGCGCCGAGCGAGCAGGACGTTCTCGCCGCGTTGATCGCCGCGGGAGGCGCCGGCGGCGTGACCAATCTCAACACGACGCTCGCGGTCAGCGCCGCCGACATGAAGAATGCCTTCGCCAAGGCGGGTTCGATCGCCGGAAAATTCCGCGCCGCTGGTGCTTGACCGCTGTCGTCCCGGCCAAGCACGCGAGAGCCCTGATTTGTGCAGCCCGGCCGATACAGCGATGACGCCGGGATGCTTGGATCCTCGCGACGCGAAGGTCTCGGGATGAAGAGACCGAAACGTTCCAGGCTGGCACAAGCGCGGGCAAAGCCGACGCTTGGCACGGCGCTGCTGCACGGCTTGAAGGACCATGGCGCGCGCGAGATCTTCGGCCTGCCCGGTGACTTCGTGCTGCCCCTGTTCAAGGTGATCGAGGACAGCGCGATCCTGCCGCACTACACGCTGAGCCACGAGCCCGGCGTGGGTTTCGCGGCGGATGCCGCCGCGCGCTACAATTGCGGCCTTGGCGTCGCCGTCGTGACCTACGGGGCAGGGGCGTTCAATCTCGTCAACGCGGTCGCCGGCGCCTATGCGGAGCGCTCGCCCGTCGTGGTGGTGGCCGGCGCGCCGGGCGCGCGCGAACGGGCGAGCGGCTTCATGCTGCACCACCAGGCGCGCGCGCTGGATTCCCAGCTCGCGGTGTTCCGCGAGATCACCTGCGACCAGGCGGTGCTGAGCGACCCGGCCACGGCGCCGGGCGACATCGCCCGCGTGCTGCGCAACGCGCGCGAGCTGTCGCTGCCGGTCTATATCGAGGTCCCGCGCGACATGGTGGACGCCGCCACGGCGCCGGTACCGGTGCTGCCGCGGCGCGCCGCCGATCCGAGCGCGCTCGCCGAATGCGCCGAGGAGATTTTGCAGCGTCTGGCGCGCGCGCAATCGGCCGCGATCATCGTCGACGTGGAGATCAGGCGCTACGGGCTGGAAGACCGCGTGGCCGCGCTCGCGCGCGCGCTCAAGGTTCCGGTGGTGACCACGTTCATGGGGCGCGGTCTTCTCGACGATGCGCGCGACGTGCTCAGCGGCACCTATCTGGGCGCCGCCGGCGATCCCGCCGTGACGGCGCTGGTCGAGGACGCCGACATGCTGCTCCTGCTCGGCGTGATCCTGTCGGACATCAATTTCGCCCTGTCGCAGCGCCGCCTCGACCCGCGCGCCACGGTGCTGGCGATCGGACGCACCGTGCGGATCGGCCACCACCTCTACCCCGACCTGCCGCTCGAGGACCTCATCGACGCGCTCCATGCCCGCGCCCGGCCGAGCGCGGCGAGCCAGCGGAGGCGCCAGCGACCGGCGAGCATCTACTCGCGCGGGCTCAAGGCGGACGCGGCAGCGATCGCGCCCTCCGACATCGCCTGCGCCGTCAACGACCTGTTCGATCGCCACGGCGCCATGCCGATGACCTCCGACATGGGCGATTGCCTGTTCACTGCGATGGAAATCGAGAACACCGCGCTGGCAGCGCCGGGCTACTACGCCGGCATGGGGTTCGGGGTTCCGGCCGGCATCGGGGTTGCGGCGACGACCGGCCGAAGGCCGCTCATCCTGGTGGGCGACGGTGCGTTCCAGATGACCGGCTGGGAGCTCGGCAATTGCCGCCGCTACGGCTTCGATCCGATCGTCGTCGTCTTCAACAATGCGAGCTGGGAGATGCTGCGCGTATTCCAGCCGGAATCCGGATTCAACGATCTCGACGACTGGAATTTTTCCGCCATGGCGCCGGCGATGGGCGGGGCCGGAGAGCGGGCGACGACGCGGCGGGATCTGGCCGCCGCGCTCGAGCGCGCCGCCGCCCGGCGCGGGGTGTTCTCGCTCGTCGAGGTGATGCTGCCGCGCGGCGCCACCTCGCGCACGCTGGCGCGCTTCGTCGCCGGTTTCAAGGCGGCGCGCGAGCCGACGACGGGGTGAATGCGCAGAACCGCGCGGCTAACGGAGGGTTAGGGCGGATAAGATAGTTTGATAATGGTGGCGGCGCCGCGCCACCGCGAACGCTGCAGCTCAGGTCGCCATATGTCGCTCATACCGCTTCTCGATGCTGCACCGGTCGTGCAAATCCATGCTTTCGTGGCGATCGCTGCGTTCGTGCTCGGTGCCGTGCAACTCGCGGCGCCGAAAGGCACGATCCCGCATCGGACCATCGGCTGGATCTGGGTCATGCTGATGGTGCTCATCGCCGCAAGCTCGTTCTGGATCCATGGCTTCCGCATCATCGGCCCGTTCAGCCCCATTCATCTGTTGTCGATCTTCACCTTGGTCATGTTGCCGGTTGCCGTCCTGCATGCGCGTCATCATCGCGTCGAGCGCCATCGCAAGGCCATGACCTCAATCTTCATCGGCGCGATGGTGATCGCCGGGCTGTTCACCCTGCTGCCGGGCCGGATCATGCACGACGTCGTGTTCGGCCCCTGATCGGATCACGCGGCGACGACCGCGGGCTCTCCATCAATGACAAATTGCACCGACGTGGCGGCGGGCAGCACACCGAGGAACGGCTGCGGCACCGGGTTGCCGTCATGGCGTCCCGAGACGGCGGAGCTAACACTTCAATTCAGGCCCTCGGGGGGCCATTTGACCGTGGCATAAATATCTGGTGATTCAGCGGAAAAACAGCAGTCCGCGCGGTGCCCCGGGGTGGCGGATGAGCCCTGAATCAGCTATATAATTTGCACTGCAAGACACCCCAGGAATTTGCCCTTGTCGGATACCGAAGACCCCGGCCGGGAGGACCAAGGTCCCTCGGATGTGCGCCCTGTTTCGATCGCGGAGGAGATGAAGCGCTCCTACCTCGATTACGCCATGAGCGTGATCGTGGCGCGCGCGCTGCCCGACGCGCGCGACGGGCTCAAGCCCGTGCACCGCCGTATCCTCTATTCGATGCAGGAGAACGGGCACACCCCCGACAAGAAATACGTGAAATCGGCGCGCATCGTCGGCGACGTGATGGGAAGGTATCACCCGCACGGCGACCAGGCGATCTATGACGCGCTGGTGCGCATGGCGCAGGATTTCTCCATGCGCCTGCCGCTGATCGACGGCCAGGGCAATTTCGGCTCGGTCGACGGCGATCCGCCGGCGGCCATGCGCTACACGGAATCGCGGCTCGCCCGGCCGGCCATGGCGCTGCTCGAGGACATCGACAAGGACACGGTCGATTTCCAGCCCAACTACGACGGCAGCGAAAGTGAGCCGGTGGTCTTGCCGGCGCGGTTTCCCAACCTCCTGGTCAATGGGGCCGGCGGCATCGCGGTCGGCATGGCGACCAACATTCCGCCGCACAATCTCGGCGAGGTGATCGACGCCTGCACCGCTCTCATCGACGATCCCGGCTTAACCATCGACGACCTCAACGCCATCGTGCCCGGGCCTGATTTCCCCACCGGCGGCATCATTCTCGGCCGCGCCGGCATCCGCGCCGCCTACCATCTCGGCCGCGGCTCGATCGTCATGCGCGGCAAGGTCGAGTTCGAGACCCTGCGCGGCGACCGCGAGGCGATCATCATCAGCGAGATTCCCTATCAGGTGAACAAGGCCGCGATGGTCGAGAAGATCGGCGAGCTGTGGCGCGAGAAGAAGATCGAGGGCATCGCCGCGCTGCGCGATGAATCCGACCGCCAGGGCTATCGCGTGGTGGTCGAGCTTAAGCGCGACGCCATGCCGGACGTGGTCCTCAACCAGCTCTACCGCTACACGCCGCTGCAATCGACCTTCGGCGCCAATATGGTGGCGCTCGATGCCGGCCGGCCGCAGGTGATGACCCTGAAGGACCTGCTCGCGTCCTTCATCGCCTTCCGCGAAGAGGTCATCTCGCGCCGGACCAAGCATCTGCTCGGCAAGGCGCGCGACCGCGCCCATATCCTGGTGGGCCTGGCGATCGCGGTCGCCAATATCGACGAGGTGATCCGCCTGATCCGCGCCGCGCCCGATCCCAATGCGGCGCGGGAAGCCTTGATGGAACGCGACTGGCCGGCTACCGACGTGGCGCCGCTGATGGTGCTGATCGACGATCCGCGCCACCGCATCACGTCGGCCGGCACGGCGCGGCTTTCGGCGGAGCAGGCCAAGGCGATCCTCGACCTTCGGCTCCAGCGCCTCACCGCGCTCGGTCGCGACGAGATCGCCGCCGAGCTCGACAAGCTCGCCGAGGAGATCACCGACTACCTCGACATCCTGCGCTCACGCGCCCGCATCCTGACGATCGTCAAGGACGAGCTCGCTGCCGTGAAGGCAGATTTCGCCACGCCGCGCCGGACCGTCTTCCTCGATCAGGAAGGCGAGATGGAGGACGAGGACCTGATCCAGCGCGAGGACATGGTCGTCACGGTGTCCCATCTCGGCTATGTCAAACGGGTGCCGCTCTCGAACTATCGAGCGCAGAAGCGGGGCGGCAAGGGCCGCGCCGGCATGCAGACGCGCGAAGAGGACTTCGTCACCCGTCTGTTCGTCGCCTCGACCCATACGCCGGTGCTGTTCTTCTCCTCGCGCGGCCAGGTCTACAAGGAAAAGGTATGGCGGCTGCCGCTTGCGGCCCCGCAGGCGCGCGGCAAGGCGCTCATCAACATCCTGCCGCTGGAGCAGGGCGAGAACATCACCACCATCATGCCGCTGCCCGAGGACGAAAGCTCTTGGGGTGCCTTCGACGTCATGTTCGCGACCACGCGCGGCACGGTCCGGCGGAACAAGCTGTCCGACTTCGTCGACGTGCGGCGCTCCGGCATCATCGCCATGAAGCTCGCCGAGGGCGAGGGCATCGTCGACGTGCAGGTCTGTTCGGAGAAGGACGACGTGCTGCTGACGACCGCGCAGGGCCAGTGCATCCGCTTCGCGGTCACCGACGTGCGGGTGTTCCAGGGCCGCACCTCGATGGGCGTGCGCGGCATCAATCTTGCCGACGGCGACCGCGTGATCTCGCAATCCATCCTGCGCCATCTCGACGTCAGCGCCGAGGAGCGCATGGCTTATCTGAAACGCGCCAACGCCGTGCGCCGAAGTCAGAACGGCGAGGAGCTGGAGGAGGCCGCGGTGGACGCCGAGGAGGCGCAGGAGACGGCGGCGAACACGATTGAGCTTGGCGAACAGCGCTATGTCGAAATGTCGGCGGCCGAGCAGTTCATCCTCACGGTGTCGGAGCGCGGCTACGGCAAGCGCTCGTCGTCCTAC
>JBJMSU010000117.1:0-22403 GCA_045801465.1 Xanthobacteraceae bacterium
ATCCAGCCGGTGATGCTGACGTCGAAGGCCGGCGCGCGCAAAACCGCATGCGCCACGCTGGCGCTCTTGCCCGTCGCGGCGGCGAAGCCGGCCGCCATCGCGGTGGTCGCCAAGAGGCAGGGAAACGCCAGCGGCCGACCGCGCGCCAAAAACGTTGCGAGGATCAGGAGGGCGAGCAGCGCAAGGGCAGCAACCAGCACCGGTTCGCGCTCGGCCGAGAAGTAGACGAGGATGCCGGCGCCGAACGCGATCGGCAGCCATGGCATGAGACGGCCCGGCGCGACCTCGGCCTTGGCCCATTCCTCGATGTGGGCAACGGCATCGCGCACGCTGCGCGGCACGCGCACCGGCCATAAGGATTCACGCCGGCGCCGCGCCGCATCGAAGGTTTCCGCCCGGCCCCCTGCCCTGCCCGCCATGTTCGGGCCTCGTCGCTCGGCGTCCAGTCTGGATCAGGGTACACGAACGAGCTGCCGGAAGCATGGGCGTCCGAAGCGACCGTTCAAAAAATCTGAGGTGTGCGGCTGAATCCCCGGTGTACCTGGCGCGACCAAGTCCGAGCGCCTGTGAGCGAAACCATAGAAGTCGCGTCGGTACCGCGGCACGCCGACGTTCGCTGGCAGTTCTGCATGCGAACTATGCGCGTATCGCCAACCCGCCTGAATATTCGACCGATCTCGCGCCCGCGGCTGTCGATTACGTCGTAATCGTCTGGCCCCAGGTGCCCGACTTACGGAACCGGGCATGCCGCCGGACGAGGTAGCCGCCAAAGGGCTCGCCTACATCTTCAACCATGAGGGTGGCTGCGTGCTGTAGTATTCGCGCTCCGCCAGCTCGGCGGCCTGCTTGGGGCTGAAGCCCCGAACGTAGAACCTGGTCCACAGGCCGTCACGGGTGACCATCGCGGCCGGCGCGTGAAGCCTGTGTAGCGCCTTCACGGCAGCGGCCTTCCAGACCGGATAGGAGGGCTCTGCGTCGCGCGACGCGGTTCGGGACTGTCGAGGCATGCGAACGAAATTAGCGAATCCACGGGCGCCGCTGCAAGGCGGGGAGTCAACCTCTTGAGCATGGTCGATCTTAGTCGGTGTCGCCCCGCCGCCGCCCGTGGTTCGTGAGCAGCCCAGCAAGGTTGGTCCGTGACAGGGCCGTCGGCTTCTTTTGCTGGCATACGATTGCGCTAACCGCTGAGGCGTTCAGCGCGCACCTGGATGACGCCGCGGTTGCCGATCCCCAGAACCTTTGCTGCACCAAGAGACAGGTCAAGGACGCGGCTGCGAGCGGCCGGACCGCGGTCGGTGATCGTGACTTCGACGCTCTTCTGAGTCTTGATATCGGTCACCCGAACACGGGTGCCGAATGGCAACGTTCGATGCGCCGCGGTCAACCCGTGGGCATTGAACGACAGTCCGCTCGCGGTCTTACCGCCGCGATAGGAATAGAACGATGCCCTGCCGACAAAAAGCGGCTTGCGTGGCCTGGCATGGCTTGCCGTGGCGCCGGCGTGCCATTGCGGCGCACGCTGGACGCCGTTGGTCGAACTCGGCGCAGACGGCGGTGGCGGCGGACCTGGCTCGGCGTGAGCTTTGGGGACGGGCGACCATCGCTCTTCGAATGTCTCCGCCGGAGCCCTATTCGATAGTGAGCAAACAAAAGCGGCGACAGCCCAAGCTGCCCCAATAGTACGCCACCGGCACATACACTGCCCGCCCGATGCTGTGTCGCCGGTAAAACGCGTTAAGAATTAGATTGTTCCCGGCGGAAGGTGATCCATTGCCGGAATCAATCCCGGCAAGTGCAGCGCACGTCGATCCAGCCTAGTCACGAACTGCGCGCCGGGCCCCCGGCCCTGGTCTCGTCGCTCGGGTACGACGCAGGTCGGGCTACCATGATACATACGCTGGAAGCACCGGAGCTTTCCGCAATCGCCAATCGATAAACCAGCATCGCAGTGGGGTTCGACGAAAACTACATAATAGCTTCGATTTTCTGCATCAATGTCTTGTATTCCGTATCGACCTGCCGAACCGGATTGAAGGCCGGCATTCCACGCGGGAGCGCTGCGAGTGCCGAAAAGAGCGATGGCTGCTTGCCGCGCATGCCGGCGATGACGGCTCGTGGACTGGGCGAGGTGGCGTCCAGGAACTTCGCGGTGTCGATCGGATGGCCCTTGTAGTCCGAGAGCCGCTTCTCTCCCTTTTCAGATCGGTAGATATTTTCGACAAGTACGGCGAGAAACTCTTCCTGATTGCCATAGCCTCCATTCACCGGCATCGGGTACCAGACTCCATCAACCATGCGCGATGCATGGACGAGCTCGTGCAACAGGGTCTCGTCCGGAGCTCGATGTCGACTCGCCGTGAAGTAGATTTCGGCGCTGCTGCCGGTGCCGGTTCCCTTTGGCGCCGAGTGGCCGGAACAAAAAGGCTTGCCGGTGAAAGTAGCCCCACATCTGGGCACTCCCGCAGCCCATGTTGGGGCCGGCCCGTCCAGACTTGTCGTCAGCGCACCGAGCCCGACTTTCCACTTCTCCTTGGGGAGAAAGTCAAACGGACGGATCTTCACCACGTGGTCGGGCCTGGCTTTCAGCTCGGCCACGACTGCCCTGCCCGTGGCGCGCTTGCGGATCATATCGAGTTGCTCGGTGACGGTTCTCTCGTGGCGGCGCTGGAAGTCCGCGAACATGGCCTGGTTCCATTGAACGCCCCGCGAGTTCGAAGGTTTATACAGGGCGAGCCAGTCCTGAAGGCTCGGGTAAGCAATAACGATGTTGGGTGCGGAGCCGTACTGGACCTCACTATCCATGCCTCTCTCCCATGCCACCGACGCAATCCGGCTGGTGTATGTCGTTGTGGCAGGCGGAAGGTTCACGGTCCGCGCTGACGGTATAAAGCCTCGCAGGCTTGGCTCCGCCTTCGCTCTATTCCTGCAGGGTCCGGGGCCCGACCATGGTGCGATGCAGCGTGCCGCTCGTGCGCGGGACACGCAGCGTGCGTCTGCGCTAAGCTCCGCCGCAGAACCAATCTGGGGAAACGTCATGCGCGCACTCTACTTCTTCGTTTCGCTCGTGGCCGTGCTGGCCGGGTGGCCCGCCGCCGCCGGCGCGCAGACGGCGGAGAAGATTTTCGTCAACGGCAAGATCGTCACCGTCGATGACCGGTTCACGATCGCGCAGGCGCTCGCCGTTCGCGGCCAGCGCATCATGGCGGTCGGCGAGAATGGCGAGATCGAAAAGCTCAGAGGCCCGGCGACCGAGATCATCGATCTCAACGGGCGCACGGTCATTCCCGGCCTGATCGACAATCACTCCCATTGGATCCGGGCGGCCGAGCACAACGAGCTGCGCTTCGACGGCGTCACGTCGCGCCAGCAGGCGGTGAAGATGCTGGCCGAACGCGTCCGCGGCACCGCGCCGGGCGAATGGATCGTGGTCCTCGGCGGGTGGTCGGAAGAGCAGTTCACCGACGAGCCGCGCGGTTTTCCGCGCGACGAGCTCGACGCCATTGCGCCGGCCAATCCGGTGGTGCTGCAGGCGGTCTATAACCACTCCTATCTCAACAGTGCCGCGCTCGGCGCCGCCAGAATCGACGCAGAAACGCCCGACCCGCCGGGCGGCAAGATCGAGAAGGATGCGAGCGGCAAGCCGTCGGGCCTCGTCCGCGGCGCCGGCGGCGTCGCTTTCGTTGCCGCCAAGGTCCCGTTGAAGGACCAGGAAGCCTGGCTCGCCAACACCCGTCGGCTCGTTGCCTATCTCAATTCGCTGGGCATCACGGCGTGGTCGGACGCCGGCGGCCGCGGCATGAGCGCGAAGCACTATGAGCCGTACCGCCACCTTGCCGAGCGCGGCGAGCTCAATGCTCGCGTCTTCTGGCTGACCATCCGCCAGCCGGCGACGCCCGCGCAGGTCGACCAGGTGCTGGCGGAAATTGCGCGCGAGAAGCCGTTTCAGGGCAACGATTACTTCGATCAGATCGGCTGGGGCGAGTCGGTCTATGGGCCGGCCACCACCAACACGATGCGGCCCGCCGCCGACATGCGGCCGGAGGACATGGAACAGGTCCGGCGGATCGCGCAAGGGCTAGCCGAGCGCGGTCTCTATCTCAATGCGCATGTCGAGATGGAGCCGGCGATCGACGCCTACCTCGATCAGTACGAGGCGGTCAGCAAAGTCCACCCGATCAAGGGGCTGCGCTGGGCGTTCTCGCACGTCGATCAGGTCACCGAGGCGCAGCTCGAACGCATGAAGCGGCTTGGCATGTCGGCGCAGATCCACAGCCGCCCGTTGATCCAGGGCGCGCTGATGCACAAGGTCCATGGCGAGCGGGCGTGGGACATGCCGCCGTTCCGTCGCGTCCAGGACAGCGGCATTCACTGGGGCCTCGGCTCCGACGCCACCGCGGTGACGACGTCCAATCCGTTCTACACGCTGAGCCTGGCGGTCACCGGCCGCATGGTAGGCGGCCATCACGTGAACCGGCAGAGCATCTCGCGCGAGGAGGCGCTGATCGCGCACACCCGCTCCAATGCCTTCTTCCTGTTCCAGGAAGGCAATCTCGGCTCGCTCGCTCCCGGCAAATACGCCGACTTGCTGGTGCTCGACCGCGACTACCTCACCGTGCCCGCCGACGAGATCAAGGATCTCAAACCCCTCCTGACCATGGTGGGCGGCAAAGCCGTGCATGACGTGCTGCCAAAATAAGAGCTGTCGCGTTTGAGTTATGTGGCTCAGCCCGGGTGTCCGTCAGCCGCATATCCGGCCGTGGTCATGCAGCGGCTCGGCACAACTTAACGTTTTCTTTACCATACCGTGGCATGCAGATGCTCCCGAAGCTTACGTTGGGTCATCACCATGAAGCTCCATGCTCCCCATCTTTGGCTTTTCCTGATCGCGGCGCTGCTGGCGGTGCTGGGAATCGTGGAACACTTCTCGCTCGCAATCCCGGGCCTCTCGAGCGAGCATGCCATCTGGCTCGCCTTTCTCGGGTGGTTCCTCCTGGCAATAGGAACGGCGCTGCCGGCCCAAGGCCAGTCGACCTGATGCGGGTGCGCTCGCGCTCGGCCACGAGCGCGAGCCACTTCGTCTCCGGCAAAGACTTCTTGCCTCGGCGAGATCGGGGTGATGGGCGCTCAGCGCCCCATCCGTGTACCTCGCCGGGCTGCGCGTTCGATCGCCGGAACGAGGCGGCAAGGTCCGCGGGATCGCTCCGCGTCAGCCATGACGTCGGTCAGCGCATGGACGTCGACGGTGGTGCCGATGAAGGCGGCCGCTCTTCGCCATTCGCCGGCGCGCTGTCCGTCATCGGTGTGAGTCCCTCAGCGACCTGCCCGTAATCTCCCGGCGCAGCGCCGCGAGCTCGGCCTTGACCTGCTTGAGCTCCCGCAGCACCGGCGCCGTCTCCTCCTCGATGATGTCGCGTTCAGCCTCCAGCTCCGCCTTGGCGACCTTCTCGTGCTCCTCCTGCATGGCGCCGACGATGACGCCGATGAACAGATTGAGGATGGTGAAGGTCGTGCCGATGATGAACGGGATGAAGAACAGCCATGCGTAGGGATGCTTCTCCATGATCGGTTTGACGACGCCCTCCACCCAGCCTTCCAGAGTCATGATGGTGAACAGCGTGAACAGCGAACGGCCGAGCGTGCCGAACAAGTCGGGGAACTCCTCGCCGTAAAGGTTCACCGCCATAACCGCGGCAACGTAGTAGACCAGCGTCCCGGCCCGATAACCGCGATCTGCAAGGGTGAGCTAACGATTGCGACCCTTAGCTACCGAACTCGGCAGCACGGGGCGAGACCAAACGGCTGATGCGGTTGCGGCTGGATCTAACGCTGTTTTGCCGGATTCTTCGTGACGCCTCACAAAGACAGAGAGTGCCGGCGCTCTCATTCATGATGGGTCAGCCGGATCGGCTATCCCGGACCAAAGCGGGGCCGTCCGGGATGACGGAAAGGGCCTCGTCAAACCGGAATATCGCGTGTCAGCGCCCCTACCCCTTGACGCGGATGTGACACCGCGGCGATGGTCAGGGCCGGGCCCCCTGCACTATGCTGTGCGCGGCCGGGCGGCCATTTGTCCAAACTCCCGTGTCGCGCCGCCGACCGGCAGCAGAAGTACCCCCCAAGGCGATGCGCGAGAGGAGCGCTTCAATGGCAAAGCTCAACATCAATGGCCGCATGCTCGACGTGGAAGCGGAGGCGGATACGCCGCTTCTGTGGGTGATCCGCGAGCAGGTCGGCCTCACCGGGACGAAGTACGGATGCGGCGTCGCGGCGTGCGGCGCCTGCACGGTGCACATGGACGGCGTCGCGGTGCGTTCGTGCTCGGTGCGCCTCGGCGACGTCAACGAGAGCGCCCGGATCGTCACCATCGAGGGCCTGTCGGAGGCAAGCTCGCATCCCGTGCAGAAGGCCTGGGCGGCGCTCGACGTGCCGCAGTGCGGCTATTGCCAGTCCGGCCAGATCATGGCGGCCGCGGCATTGCTGGCGAAGAATCCGCAGCCGGCCGACAACGACATCGACGAGGCGATGACCAACATCTGTCGCTGCGGGACCTATCAGCGCATTCGTGCGGCCGTGCACATGGCCGCCGGCATGTCGAGAAGCTGAGGGAGGCGCACATGACCACGACCATCCGCCACAACGCCACCAAGGTTTCCCGCCGCACGTTCATCGTCGGCTCCGCCGCCGGCGGGCTGGCGCTCGGATTTCCCTTGCCGTTCGGCACCGCGCACGCGCAGAGCCCCGACGCCGAAGTCAATGCCTGGGTGCTGATCAAGCCCGACGACACGTGCGTCATCCGCATCGCCCGCTCGGAAATGGGACAGGGAACGCTCACCGGCCTCGCCCAGCTCGTCGCCGAGGAGCTCGAGTGCGACTGGAGCAAAGTCACGACCGACTCGATCACCGCCGGCCAGAACCTCGCGCGCAAGCGCGTGTGGGGGGAAATGGGCACCGGCGGCAGCCGCGGTATCCGTACTTCCCAGGACTATGTGCGCCGCGGCGGCGCCGCCGCCCGCATCATGCTGCTGCAGGCGGCGGCCGACGAGTGGAAGGTGCCGGCGGCCGAGCTGACGGTCAAAGACGGCGTCATCACACACGCGGCCTCCAATCGCTCCACCACCTACGGCAAGGTCGCTGCCGCGGCCTCGCGCGTCACCCCGCCGGACCCCAAGAGCATCGTGCTCAAGGACCCCAAGGACTGGAAGATCGCCGGCAAGCCGGTGAAGCGGCTCGACACCGCCGCCAAGCTCGACGGCAGCAAGGTCTACGCGATCGACGTCAAGCTGCCGGGCATGCTGTGCGCGGCAATCAAGGACTGCCCGGTCTACGGCGGCAAGCTCAAGAGCTACGACGAGGCGAAGATCGCAGGCCGTCCCGGTGTCCGCCGGGTCGTGAAGGTAAACGACACCACGGTGGCGGTCGTGGCCGATACGTGGTGGCGGGCCAAATCGGCGCTCGACGCGTTGCCGATCGAATGGGACGAAGGCGCCAACGCGTCGCAATCGAACACCCGCATCGCCGAGCACCTCAAGGAGGGGCTGGAGGCGAGCATCACCAATGGTGACCGGCAGAATGGCGACGCTCTCAAAGCCATCGCCGGCGCTACCAAGACGGTCGAGGCGGTCTACTCGACGCCGTTCCTGGCGCATGCCTGCATGGAGACCATGAACGCCACGGTGCGGATCTCGGCGGATCGGGCCGAGGTGTGGGTGCCGACGCAGAATGCCGAGGCGTCCCTTGCCGCGCTCTCGGAGGCGTCCGCGGTGCCGCTCGATAAATGCGAGGTGCACAAGCACGACCTCGGTGGCGGCTTCGGCCGGCGCGGCGGCACGCAGGACTACACGCGCCAGGCGGTCGCCATCGCCAAGGAGTTCCCGGGTGTCCCGATCAAGCTGATCTGGAGCCGGGAGGAGGACATGGCGCACGACTTCTACCGCCCGATCTCGCAATGCCGGCTCTCCGCCGGCCTGGATGCGGACGGCAACCTCGTCGGCCTGCATGTTCGCGTCGCCGGTCAATCCATCAATGCCACGCTCAATCCGAACGCGATCCGCGGCGGCAAGGACATGCGCCAGCTGCAAGGACTCTGGGAGGAAGCGGGCGATGCCCAGCTCGGCTACAGCGTGCCGAACCTGCTCATCGAGTACGCGATGCGCAACACGCACGTGCCGGTCGGGCCATGGCGCGGCGTCAACACCAACCAGAACGGCGTGTACATGGAATGCTTCATCGACGAGGTGGCGCGCGCGGCCGGCAAGGACCCGGTCGAGTTCCGCCGCGCTCTCATGGGCAACCACCCGAAGCATCTCGCCGTGCTCAACGCCGTCGCCGAGAAGGGCGACTGGGGCAAGCCGCTGCCTCCCGGTATCCATCGCGGCATCGCCCAGTTCATGGGCTACGGCAGCTACTCGGCCGCCACGGCCGAAGTCTCGGTGAGCCCGGAAGGCAAGGTGAAGGTCCATCGCATGGTGCTGGCGCTCAATTGCGGCCATGCGGTCAATCCCGATCAGATCGCCGCGCAAGTCGAAGGTTCGGTGGCCTACGGCCTGACTGCCACGCTCTACGGGGAGTGCCCGGTCGAGAACGGCCGTATGACCAGCCTGAACTTCGACACCTACGAGATCATGCGCCTCGCCGAGATGCCGAAGGTCGAGACCGTGATCGTGCCGACCCACGACTTCTGGGGCGGCGTCGGCGAGCCGACGATCTGCGTCGTTGCGCCCGCCGTCCTCAACGCCATCCATGCGGCGACCGGCAAACCGGTGCGCAGCCTGCCGCTCAAGAACGTGAAGCTGGTCTAGCGTTCACATGGCGCGTTCCGGGCTCTCCAGGACCTCGCGTCCGCGGAGAGCCTCGCACGTTGCCATGCCGGCCTCGTCTTCTTCGGCCTCACCGTGGTGCTGCCCGTGCTCGGACACGCGACGTGGCATCTCTATCGCAAGGTCGTGGAATCGTGAGCCCGGCCGGCTGATGAGGGTGCGGTGGGCTTCGCCCGCGTGCAGCCCCCGCTCCGAACATGTCTATGCGGCCGCGAGCTCCTGGTCCTTGGATTCCGCGCGTTGCAGTGCCGGGCGTTCCGCCAGACGGCCCGTATAGGCGACGAACTCCGGCCGCGGCGGCAGCAGCTTGAACGCCATGCCCCAGCGCAGGCCGGAGCCGATCACCACATCGGCGGCGGTGAACTGCTCGCCCATCAGATACGGTCCCGCGGCAACCGCTTGCGCGATCACCTCCATCACGGTGTCGTACTCGCCATAGCCCATCGCGGCGCGCGGCGCCGCCTCCTTGCGCGGAAACGCCCGATCCTGGATCGCCGGTTCGAGGCAGCTCGGCCCGAAGAACAGCCATTTGAGATAGATGCCGCGGCGTGGATCGCCGATCGGAATGTTCAGCTTCCGCTGCGGGAACGCGTCGGCCAGATAGGTGCAGATCGCGGCCGCCTCCGTGATCACCACATCGCCGTGACGGAGCGCCGGAACCTTCCCCATGGGATTGACCGCAAGATATTGCGGCGCGCGGTTCTCGCCCGCCTTGAGGCTCAGGAGGTGGAGGTCGTAGGGCTCGCCGACCTCTTCCAACATCCAGTGCACGATGGACGAGCGCGACGGCGCCGCGTGGTAAAGCGTGAGCTTGGCCATGGTCCCTTCCTGGGTTTGTCGGCGGTGAGCTAACGCCACATCATGGCGGTTGTGCGAAGCACCTGGGGAGATTGCGTGCGCTGGCCCGAATGATGGTTGCGGCGGCTGAACACGCTGTCGCGCCGCGCCACTACGGTTAACGAATATTTTCCCTTCCACGGGTAATCTACGGATATCCGCGTGATTTAGCGAGATCACCATGGCGCCTGCTCTCCGTGGCCCCCATCATTGTTTCGGCCTGGCGACGTCCGTCGCCGAGATGGTTTTCCGCTATCTTGGCCAGCGCTGCCAGGCCGGCGGCGGCACGCTTTCGGCGGCCGATCTCGACGCGGCGCGGACGCACCTCATCGGCAGCTTCGCCAACGGCTTCGGCTTCTTCGAGACCACCTATCAACGCTGCATGGAAGCGAGCGCTCCGACGACGCATGCCTATTTCGCGCGGGACACGATCCTCGCCTCGCTGCTGCTCGCCTGCGGCCAGAAAGCCGCGCGGCCGGCATTTCCCAATCAGGTGACCCGGTTCGGCGATACCTGGCTCAACCAGTTCTTCGGCGGCGTCGCCCAGTATATCCGGCAGAACATCAGCCCAACCGCCGACGAACGCCTGATCAAGGCCTATGCCGAAGTCGCCAGCAAGCTCGGGGCGAAACTCACCATTGCCGATTTGCTGAAGGAAAGCGGCGTCCGCCGCATCCTCTACGAATGCGTCACGCCGTTGGTATCGGCGGACGCGCCGGAAGACATGGCCCTGAAGCTGAGCGACACGGCCAGCGAGTACATCGCGACGCAGAGGGGCATTCCCAAGCCCGACATCAGCAAGGTCACCGAGCAAGAGACGCGAAACTTCCTCAACTGGCTGCCGCCGCAGGTTCAGATCGCGCTCAATGTCGCACGCCCGGCGGCGGACGCCGGCGCCCGCTGAGCTTGCCTGCCGGCGCACGAAGCTCCCTCCCGATTTTGCGTAAAGTTTTATGCTTGCCGGCTACCCGGCAAGAACCGAGATCGCGAGGGGCGCGGCAGCGTCCTGGGGTTTTTACGGTGCGCTAACGGGCGGAGCATGTGAATGGCCGCCGCCGATTGAGCGAGGCTGCCATGCACGCACACGCGTCGCGCGACGTTGCAACGCTCCTGCAGTCTCTCAGCGTCTTGGTCGTTGAGGACAATTCGTTCACGCGCAAGGTCAACCGCGGGCTGCTGGCCCACCTTGGCATCAGGACGATCCACGAAGCCCCCGATGCCATTGCCGGGCTCGAAGCCATCCGCACCTGCGCTCCGGACCTGGTGATCGTCGACTGGAACCTGCCCATGGTCAGCGGCGCCGAGCTGGTACGAATGGTACGTTCGCCCTGCACCTTCCCGCTGCCCGACGTGCCGATCATCATCCTCACGTGTCACGGCGAACGCTGGCGCGTGATCGAGGCGCAGCGTCTTGGCGTTCATGAGTTTCTCGTCAAGCCGGTGTCGTCGCAGGCGGTCCTCGATCGCATCGTGGCAATTTTTCACAATCCGCGTCCCATGGTGCAGCTCTCGGATTATTACGGCCCGGAGCCGCGCGGAGCATTCGCGGAGTTGCTGCGCAAACAGACACGGCAGGCGCGGCAGGCCGAGCACGCGCAGCAAGCCCAGCACGCCGCGGCGAATTAACGTTCCTCGATCGCGTGCGCGACGGCATGGGCTGCAACGGCATGCCCATACTCGTTCCAATGACCATCGGAAACGAATTCGAACGGCCGATGATTGATCTTCCATTCGGCACGAAAAACGGGATGCAGGTCGATGAACTCGAGCCCGTGCTTGCGCGCGAGCTCGGCGGAAAGCTCGTTCAGAGCGAGTGCCGGGCTGGTGCTGTCCGAATACAGGGCGCCGCGCACCCCGTCCGTGGCGAGGAGCAGCCGCGTTCCACCTTTTTGCACCGCCGCCATTCGGGCGAACACATAGTCGGTCGCGGCCGCGACTTCCGGCATCTGACGCAACACCGCAGCGACGTCGATGTTGGCCTCGTAGCGTTCGGCGGCAGCCTGGGCGGAGCGCAGAAACAGATCGCGGATGGCGCCGATATGCACTTGCCAGCGATAATACATGTAGCGACCGATGGCGGTTCGACGAACCCAGTCGGCCGCTCCCGGCTGCCACGGCGTGGGCGGCACTTCTTCGATTACTTTTCCGTCGGCCACTTTCAGCTTCAAGAAGCTCGACGTGTAGCGTCCTTGCACGAACCGGAACGTCTCGTCGAAGTCGTTGTGGACGAGCACGACCACGATCCAATCGGGGCGGTAAAGCAGGACTTCACGTTCGATCATGTGGAGATACTGGCTGAGCGGCGCGCCGCTGATGCCGAAGCGGTAGACTTCGACCGCTTGGCGGTCATGCGACAGCTCCGTCGCGAGCCGTTCGGCCATGCTTCGGTCATGCGCCACCTGCAGGGCTTCGACCATGCTGTCGCCCACCACGGCCACGCGCATCACGCCCGGCCTGCGCTCGACGGCGTAGTCATCGACGCTGGAATTCCAGCCCTGCTTGTTGATGGCAAAAGGAGCGGCGATTTCGTTGCGCACGCGCCAAATGCCGGATTGGTGCGGCGCGTAGCGAACGAGCCCGTTGTCGAATGCGTTTTCCGGCACGTCGCTCGGAAGCAAGACGAAGCGGAACAGGACGAATTCGCCGAACAGGAGGGTGATCAGAAGACTGGCCGCCACCAAGCCGGCGTTGATGGCGGCATGTTTGATGCCGCGCCCAATCCCTCCAGGCATGATTCGCCGCGATCGCGACCGGGCTGCGTGGTCACGCACCTGTCGCGTCGGTGACACACTTCTTCACGTGGCTGTTCTTGGCCGCTCCCGCCAGCTTCTTGTCCTTGGCGTCGGCTTCGCAGGTTTTCTTCGCGTCGCTTTCACATTTCTTCATGAAGCTGTTGAGCGCCGCACCGGCGAGTCTCTTGTCGGACGCATCACTCTTGCACGTCGCGTGCGCGCTGGTTGACAGCAGAGCCAAAATGGCGGCGGCAATGATCGGCTTCATGGTTTTCCTCCTCGATGATCGGTCAATCCTGCCGGCCGTAAGCGGCCGGAACGAGACATCCAGGTCGAGACGCGGCAAGCGGCACCTGGACGGCACCAACTCAACTCGGTTTTCGCGCCAGGGGATAATCGGCGCTCTCGTACAGTTTTCGAATCGCGTCGCCGTCGAAGCGTTCCTCGTCAACTTCGAGGATCGTGCCGAGAAGAAAGATTGCCGGCATCTCCTCGATGGCAAACCGAATCGCCTCGGCCGCCGTGTCGAAACGCCGATAGCCGGCCGGCCGGTTGCCTTTCTTGCTCCGGCTCGGGAACAGCTCCGCCGGGGCTTGGTAGTCGAAATTGGTCATTGGCCTATTTAACCACGATAGCAAAGCGAAAGCGAGCCGACTACGGCAGGCTGTCGCGTCACGCGCACCTCTTTGCCCCCGCCCGCGCGGCTGTTAACGTCCAAAAAGCAACCATCTCCGGGAGGATGACATGCAACGGCCACGGCTTTGGCTGACGGTCATCAGCGCAGGACTGCTCGCCGCATTTTCCTTATCGGCAGCCGCGCAGCAGCCGGTGAAAATCCGCGCCGGCTGGGTCACCACGCCGGCGTCCCTCATCCCGCTCATTTTCGCGAAGCCCGGGTTGGCCAAGCATCGCGGCAAATCGTATGTGTTCGAGCCGGTCTATTATGCGGCTTCGCCATTGCAGATCACTGCGCTCGCCAACGACGAGCTCGACATCGCGGCGCTCGGCTATTCGAGCTTGCCGCTGGCGGTACAGAATGCCGGTCTCGCCGACCTGCGCATCATCGCGGACGAAATTCAGGACGGCGTCCCGGGTTATTACGCAACCCCGTACTGGGTGCGGAAGGATTCCGGGATCGGCAAGATCGCGGACCTCAAGGGCAAGATCGTCGCCACCAATGGGCTCGGCAGCGGTGTCGACATCATCATGCGCTCGGCGCTACGCCAGCACGGGCTCGAGGACAAGCGCGACTACACGGTGATCGAAGCGCCGTTCCCGACTCAGAAAGCGGTGCTGAAGGAGCGGAAGGCCGACCTGATCGTGACGGCCCTGCCGTTTTCCTATGATCCGGAAATGCTGGACATGGCGACGGTGCTGTTCGATTCGCGCAGCGGCTTCGGCACGGTGGCCCTCTCGTTCTGGACGGCGCGCCAAGGGTTCATCGCCAAGAACCGCGCCGCGCTGGTCGACCTCCTCGAGGACTACGTGGTTGCGTTGCGCTGGTATCTCGATTCCGCCAACCACCAGGAGGCCGCCGAGATCACCGCCAATTTCCTCAAGCGTCCGCCCGCGTCGTTCCAGGATTGGCTCTTTACCAGCAAGGATTTTTACCGCGACCGTGACGGCGTGCCGAACCTGAAGGCGCTGCAGGACAATGTCGACAAGGTGAAGGACCTTGGATTCATCAAAGGACCGCTGGACGTCGCGAAACACGCCGATCTCAACTTGGTTGAAGATGCAGCGAAGCGACTCCGGTGAAATCGTGGTGATGAAGCCGCTGGTATGAAAGAGCCCGCCGGTGTGGCGGGCTCTCGATCATTTGCAAGGGTATGGCTGGCCTAACGGTTGGCCCCGCCACCACCGCCGCCCCCGCCTCCGGCACCGCCACCTGCGGCACCGCCGCCTGCGCCACCGCCAGCAGCGCCGCCGCCTGCTCCGGCACCATCGCCGGTCGCGGCTCCGCCGCCCATTCCTCCGCCACCGGGGCCGCCGCTGCTGCTACCACCACGGAACCCGCCCGGTGCGGCGGTGGAGCCGCCGCCCGATCCGCTACCGCCGCGACCGCCCATTCCGGTGGTGCCGGATCTGCCGCCGCGGAAGTCTTGGCCTTGCCGCATTCCGCCACCGAAGTCGCGATCCCCGCGGAAGGCCCGGCCTTCACCGCCGCCACGGAACTCGCGGCCTTCTCGGAAGCGATCTCCACGGAAGTCGCGGCCCTCGCGGAACCGGAAATCGCGCCGCTCGCGGAAATCGCGCCGCTCGCGGAAATCCCCGCCGAACCGCCAGCCATGCCACCCGCTGGGACCGCCCCAGCCGAAGCCGCGGCGCCAATGGAAGCCGCACCGGTACCAGCCCGGACCATGCCAGCCGACATCGGACCAGCAATAGCGCTGGCCGCGCCAGACGTATTGCACCGTGTCCACCACGGCGACGTCTTCCAGGGCGGCACGCATCCCTTCGGGAGCGCCCATGGCGGCACCGGCGGGCCCGCCGGCGAAAATACCCGCGCTCACGACGGCGGCCGTCATGGCCAACTTGAACCTCATCATCTGTCCTCTCCTTGGAACATGGACCTGAAGAGGAAAACGCCGGATGCCGGTATTCGTTCATGGGTTCCACGCATTCTGCCCTGACAATCGGTTGAATGCCGGCGCGCACGCGCTTGGCGCGTTGCGTCGACTGCGCGACCTACTGCGCCGCCGCGCCAAGCTCCGGCGCATCGGCAGTGGCGTCGTGGCCGAAGATCCAGTCGCGGCTGAGCGGCGGCGGAGCCGGATTCTTCCTGTTGTTCTGGAACTGCTGGCGGGCCTGCAGCTGCACGGCACGCGCGCGCGGCAGGCGTTCGGATTCGTACGCCTTGAGGCCGCGTTCCGGATCGGCGCCATGGCGCGCCAGGTTGCGCGCAACCGCATAGGCGTCCTCGAGCGCCATCGCGGCCCCCTGCGCCAGGGTCGGCATCATTGGATGCGCGGCGTCGCCGAGCAGGGTGATGCGGCCGCGCGTCCAGTGCGGCAGCGGGTCGCGGTCGCGGATGCCCCATTTGAAGCACTGCTCGACGTTGCCCAGCATGGCCAGCAGCGCCTCGTTCCAGCCACGATAGGCCGCCAGCAGCTCGGCAACGCTGCTCGGAACCACCCACGATTCCTCGACCCATTCTTCCGACACGTGGCCGGCAAAGATGTTGTAAAGCTCGCCGCTGCGGATCGGATAGCAGATCACGTGCCCTTCCGGACCGATCCAGCCCACATACTCGTCGCGCCCGACCGCCACCGCCCGCCCCGGGCCGACTTCGGTCGGCACGCACGCGATCGGCACGATGCAGCGCCATGCCATTTGCTGCGTGTAGCGGGCGGGCTGCACCCCGAACAGATTTTCGCGCACCGCCGAATTGATGCCATCGGCGCCGACGATCACGTCGGCCTCGACCGCCGAGCCGTCGGCGAACGTCGCCGCCGCGCCGCTTTTCATGGAGGCGACCTGGGTGCATGGCGCATCGAGATGGATCGCATCGGCGGGGAACTTTTCGCACAGCAGGCGATGCAGGTCAGCGCGATGCACCATCAGATAGGGCGCGCCGAATTTGGTTGTCGCGATTGCCTTGAGTGGTTCGCGAAAGCGCAAATGCGCATCGTCCCAGGCGAGCGAGACGATGTTGGTGGGTTCGAAGGCGAGCTGTCTGAGCGCCGTCTCCAGCGCAAGCGCGCGCAACACCTTGACGGCATTGGGCCCGAGCTGCAGCCCCGCTCCGACCTCGCCGAGCGAGGGCGCACGCTCGTAAACCGCCACCTCGAAGCCACGAGTGCGCAATGCGCATGCGGCTGCCAACCCGCCGATGCCGGCGCCGATCACCGCAACGCGAAGCGTTCTTGCCACACGACCTCCCGGCGCTTGGCTGATCAGCCGTCTGCTATGATAGGTTCGCAGCGCATGATTGGAAAAGGACGGGGCGTCGGCTCATGGGGGTGGCAGGCCTGAAAGAATTGCGTCACGCCCTTGCATTCGGCGCCATCGCGCTCGCCCTTTTTCCTCACCAAGCGCACGCGGATTTCCCCGACCGGACGGTGAAGATCGTGGTGCCGTTCGATGCCGGCGGCACCGTGGATGCGGTGGCGCGCGCACTCGCCAACCGCCTGAACGGCAAGTGGGCCGTGCCGGTGATCGTCGAGAACCGGCCGGGCGCCGGCAATACGATCGGCGCCGCCGCGGTCGCCAAGGCCGAGCCGGACGGCCATACGCTGTTGTTCGCCAACACCAGCGTGTCGGTCAATCCCAGCCTGTTCAAGAGCCTTCCCTACGAGACGCTGCGCGAGCTCAGCCCGGTGGTCTATCTCTCGCCGTCGCCCAACGTGCTCCTGGCGCAGAGGAGCCTCGGCATCGCCTCCCTCACCGAACTGATCGCCTTGGCGAAGTCGCGCGGCGCGGATCCGCTCAGCTACGCGTCGGTCGGCCGCGGCAGCGCCCATCACTTCTGCATGGAGCTGTTGAAGAGCGAGGCGGGCATCGACCTCCTGCACGTGCCTTATCGCGGCGTTGCGCCGGCCGTCCTGGCGGTCACGCGCGGCGAGGTCGATCTCTACTGCAGCGACATCCCCGGCGCCATCAACCTGTTGCGCGGCGATAAGGTGACGGCGCTCGGAATTACCAGCTCGAAGCGCTCCCCGACCCTGCCCGACATTCCGCCGATGGCCGAGGCAGGCCTGCCCAAGTATTCGACCACCGGCTATGTTGGAATCATGACGACCGGAGGAACACCGCCGGAGATCGTCGGCAAGCTCAACGTCGCGATCAACGACGTGGTGCGCGAGCCCGAATTTGCCAGGACCTTTGCGGCGTTTGGCTATGAGATGGTGGGCGGCACGGTCGAGGAATTCGCGAGGTTCCTCAAGGAGGACATCGAGCGCTATCGGCGCCTGACGCAGGCGGCCGGCATCGCGCCGGAATGAGGAGAACGATCATGCGACGATTGGGCTTCGCTGTTGCCGCCGCGGCGTTCGTTGCGGCGCTGGCGGCGCCAGCGTGCGCCCAGGTCCCCGAGATCCGGCTGGCGCGCCAATACTCCATGGGCTACCTGCAATTCAACACGATGGAGCACGAGAAGCTCATCGAGAAGCATGCCCGCGCGCTCGGCCTCCCGGAGGTGAAGGTTTCCTGGCACACGTTCAACGGTCCGGCCGCCGTGAACGATGCGCTGCTGTCGGGCTCGATCGACATTGCGGCCGGCGGCACGCCTGGCCTGCTGCTGCTGTGGGCGCGAACGAAGGGCACACCTCAGGAGGTGCGCGGCATCAGCGCGCTGAGTTCGCAACCGTTCCTGATGAACACGCGCAATAGCGCGATCAAAACGGTCGCCGATTTCAAGGAGACCGACCGCATCGCGCTTCCCGCCGTCAAGGTCTCGGTGCAGGCGATCGTGCTGCAAATGGCCGCCGCGAAGGCGTTCGGCGCGAGTCAGTATGGCAAGCTCGATGCGTTGACCGTGTCGATGTCGCCGCCCGACGCGACGCTCGCGCTGCTGAGCGGCGGCGGCGAGATCAACACCGTGTTCAGCGTCCCGCCATTTCAGAACCAGCAGCTGGAGAAGCCGGGGATCACGACGGTGTTGAATTCCTACGACGCGATGGAAGGGCCGCACACCTTCACGGTGGCCTGGACCTCGGCCCGGTTCCGCGAGCGCAACCCCGTCCTGTACAAGGCGTTGTTCGCCGCGCTCCAGGAGGCGACCGACATCGTCAACAAGGACCGCCGCGCCGCGGCCGCGCTGTGGATCAGCGACTCGCAGTCGAAGCTCGCGCTCGGCTTCGTCGACCGCGTGGTGTCGGCGCCGCTGGTGCGGTGGACCATGGTGCCGGAGAACACCATGAAGTTTGCCCGCTTCATGCTCACCAACGCCATGCTGCGCGCCCCGCCGGAGTCCTGGCGCGACTACTTTTTTCCAGAGATCCACGCGGTGGATGGAAGCTGAGAGCGCGCACATCTACGCAGAGCTGTGGAGCGGATGTAACCCGCGCCCCAGCGTTGATTGTTGCGCCGCAGCTTTCAAGTATACTTGGTACCACAGCTGAGTCGCCGGAAGCGGTGATCAGCGTGAAACATTTTGCGACCAGTGCATCATCGGAGAGCGACCGCAGTCGCCACGCTGAATGGGAGGACTTGCCTTGAGCCGCTGAACCTCCATTGCCGGGGCAATAGAGGGTCTACCATGGTCCGACGTCCTGCCCGGTCGTTGCTGGTTTCGCTCATCGCGTCGCTGATATTGATACCGCTGATCGCTTCGCATGCCTGGGGGCATGACAGCTGGATCTCGCGCGGCGGACATCGCAACGCTGCCGGCGAGTGGTGCTGCGGCGACGGAGACTGCTTCGTCGTTCCCGGCGAGAGCGTGAACATTACCAACCAGGGATATCGGCTGTTCGGCGCCGAGACGGTGCCGTTCAACGAAGCGCAGCCGAGCCCCGACGGCGCCTATTGGCGCTGCCGGCGCAACGACGGCTCGCGCCGTTGCTTCTTCGCGCCGCCGCAGAGCTATTGACGCCGTTCAGGCGGCCAGCGCCGCTGAGATCTCGCGCGTCAGCGTGACCGGCTGCGCGCGCTCGGCGCCGTCGAGACACTCGTAGCCGACCACCCGCAGCGTTGCGCGCGCCGGACACATCTCGGCGGCAATGCGCGTATACGGGTTGAGGATCGGCGGCGTCACCCAGGCGAAGCTCTCGCCGGCAAAGCTTCCGTTCCATGCACCGATCGCCTCGCGCCTTGCACGGCTGCGGTCGGCGGCCTCCTCGTACGAGCAAGTCATGGCCAGGTCGCCGCCCACCCGCGCCTCCCATGGCTCGTGCGAAGGGAGCCAGTCATTGGCCGCGCTGGTTTCATGGTCGCGGCTGGAATAGCCCTCCTCGGTGCGCTCGATGACGCAGCGCTCATTCTTGCCGCACCCGACGAGGACATAGATCGCCGGGCGCGCGACCGGCGTCGTTTCGAGCCGCGCCTTGGCCTCCTTAAACGTGCGGCACTCCTCGAACGTCTGCCGCAACAGCTGGTCGGGCGGGATGTGCGGGAGCGACCAGGTGGACACGGCATTCAAGGCGACGTCGTAGATGCGCAGCCAGGGGTGACGGGTCCGGCGCCACAGCGGGGCCTGGTTGAGGCAGGCGGCAAAGCGCCCCGGGGCCGTCGCGGTCAACACGCCGACGAATCCCGGCCAGGTGATGCTCCAGAATTCACCGGCCGGACCGGCCATGCGGGCGACCTCCACATGCCGGCCGAGCCCGGGGAACGGCCAATCCAACGTGCGGGCGAGCCACGGCACGCCGTCCTGCTCGCGGCCAAGCGACGTGCAGCCCCATTCGTACGAGCCGTTGAGAAACCAGATGCCGGGAAACTTCAGCTCGGCCGAGATCGCGGCAATCTCGTCGACATAGGGCGAGCACGACCGCAGCAGCCAACGGCGCGTCACCGCGTCCAAGAGTGGCGTGGCCGGATGGGCGAGCCGCGGAAACCAGGCGAGGCACGCGTTGCGCAAGGCGCGGGCGCGCTCGCATGCCTCGTGCGCGTGGCGCACCGGCCCGCCGTCGCGCACATCGACGACCGGGATCGATACGAGGTCGGCCATCGGTCGATTCATCGTCGTCCCTGTTACGCCAGCTTGCCGGCGAGGTCGAGGAGGCTCGTGGCCGCGGCATCGACCGGCACGGTCGGTCCCGGCTCGCCGGTGGCCGGGCCGTACTCGTTGGGGCGCGCCACGTGCGCGGTGCGCAGGCCGCATGAGGCCGCCGCCCCAAGGTCGCGGCTGTGCGCCGCGACCATCATGCACGCGCCGGGCTCAAGGTCGAAGGCCGCGCAGGCGGCGAGATAGACGCGCGGCTTGGGCTTGTAGTCGCCGGCGATCTCGGAACCGAGGATCGCATCCCACGGAAGGCCGTTGCGGCGCGCGAGATCGACCATCAGCGAGATGTTGCCGTTTGACACCGGCGCCAGCCAGAACCGACGTTTCAATCGCGTGAGGCCCGGAGCGACGTCGTCCCACGCGTCGAGGCGATGCCAGGCGAGGTTCAGATCAGATCGGACCTCCTCGGCGAGATCGGCGAGGCCGAAGCGCGGCAGGATGCGATCGAGATTGCGCCGGTGCAGGAGGTCGAGCTTGCAGAACGGGATGGCGCCGGCGCGCACCTCCTGCATGGCCGGCTGATATTCGCCGCGCCAGGCGTCGGCGAAGGCGAGCCAGTCGATGTTGGCGCCGAGCGGTTTCAACAGCGTCTCGGCTTCGCGCGCGATGCTGGTGCGCCAATCGACCAGCGTGCCGAACACGTCGAAGAACAAGGCTTTGACCTGATCCATGCCACGCTGCCTTCGAGCGATGTCGAGACGGGAGCCCCTCCGGCTACTATAGTTTCAGAGGATCATGGCGCCGCCAATCCGCATCTGCTTCGGATTTGCTAGCGTCGCCGCCGGGTTGGTCGGGGAGACACCATGCATCGAATGTTGGCGCGGCTCGCGCTCGCCATTCTGCTACTGGCGGCGCTGGTCGTCGCGCCGGCGGCCGCACAAGTTCATGCCGTGGAGGACGGCGCAACATTCCCCAATCGCACGATCCGCATCGTGGTCCCGTTCCCGGCCGGCGGACCGTCCGACATCGTCGCCCGGCTGATCGGCCAGAAGATGAGCGAGGATTGGGGCCAGCCGGTCATCATCGATAACCGGCCGGGCGCCAACACCGTGATCGGCGCGCAAGCGGTCGCCAAGGCAGCCCCCGACGGCCACACGCTGCTGATGGCGATCGATTCGACGCTGACGATGAACCAGTACCTCTATCGCAGCCTGGCGTACGATCCGTTAAACGATTTCGCGCCGATCACGACCACGGCGAAGAGCATGTCGCTCGTCGCAGTCTCCGCCGCCACCGGCCCGCAGACCGTGAAGGAGCTGATGGCCAAAGCCAGGGCCATGCCGGGCAAGCTCAACTACGGCGGCGGCACCATCACCACCCAGCTTATGGGCGTGATGTTCAACAAGGCCGCCGGCCTCGACATCGTCTATGTCCCGTTCAAGGGCACGCCGGAGACGGTGCAGGGGCTTCTGACCGGCAGCGTCGACCTGATCTATGCCGCCTCCGCAATCGTCATGCCGCTCGCCCAAAGCGGCCAGATCCGGCTGCTCGCCCGGATGGACAGCCGCAAGCACCCGTCCCTACCCGATCTGCCGACCATGGCCGACGCCGCCGAGCTGCCCGGCTTCGAAGATGTGTCCGTCTGGCTCGGCCTGGTCGCGCCGAAGGGAACGCCGAAGGCCATCGTCGACAAGCTGCAGCGCAAGGTCACCGAGATCCTGGCCGACCCGGCCGTGCGGGAGAGATCCGAGCGCACCGGAAACTACGTCGCCACCAGCACGCCCGAGGAATTTTCAGCCTTCATCGTCAAGGAGGCGGATCGCTGGTCGAAGGTGCTCAAGGAGGCGAATATCCGCTACGATTGAGGCTCCCGGGACAATCATTGCGCAACATCCAGACGTTGATTTTGCGCCAAAAAGGCCCACATTTCCGTGACACTTGCACAGCACCCGCAGGCGCCTTCCGATATTCACATGAATAGCGTGTCGTTGTTTCACCCAGCTGTGGCCGCCTGGTTCGCACAGAGCTTCCCCGCGCCCACTGCCGCGCAGGCCGAGGCGTGGCCGGCGACTCAAGCGGGCCGCCATGTCCTGATCGCCGCGCCGACTGGATCCGGCAAGACGCTGGCGGCCTTTCTCGCGGCCATTGACGGGCTGGTGCGCGAAGGGGCCGACGGCGGTCTCGCCGACGAGACGCACGTCGTTTATGTCTCGCCCCTCAAGGCGCTCTCCAACGATATTCAGAAGAACCTGGAGGCGCCGCTCGCCGGCATTCGTCAAGCCTTGGCGGCGCAAGGCTTGCCCGACGTGGACATCCGCACCTGGGTGCGCACCGGCGACACGCCGTCGGGCGAGCGCGAGCGCATGCGCCGCCGGCCGCCGCACATCGTCGTCACCACGCCGGAGTCGCTCTATATCC
>JBJMSU010000125.1:0-29035 GCA_045801465.1 Xanthobacteraceae bacterium
TGCGATCGTCGCCACCGATACCAGGACGATCGTCGGCCCGGTGAAGTGGTCCGGTCAGCCGGTCAAGAATGTCACCAAGACACCGCTGGTGGCCGGCCAGTGGCAGCGCAAGGGCGACAAGTTCGAGCTCGTGATCACGACCAATAAGCCGGCGCCGGAAATCCCGACGGGCGGCACGCTGCAGCTCCTCTCTTGAGCGTTGCAGCAGGCGACTTTTCATCCCTCCCCCGAAGGGGGAGAGTGGTCGGCCGAAGGCCGACCGGGTGGGGCACCCCGATGCAGTTGCACTCCGCCACTGCCAATGAACGATGCCGCAGCAGGTGACACTGTGAGTTCATTCCGTATCCCCCGCCCGGCCTCCGCCGGCGCAAGGCCGGCGTCGGCCACCCTCCCCCTTCGGGGGAGGGATTGGAGAAAAGCGCCGTCGCTGGTCGTGTGATGCAATAGGCTTCCTCCATGCCTCCGATCATGGTGCTGGAGAAGATCTCGAAGCGGTTCGGCGCCGTCGTGATCGCCAACGAGATCGACCTCGTTTTGGCCGAAGGCGAGGCGCTCGGCGTCATCGGGCCGAACGGCGCCGGCAAGACCACGCTGTTCGGCATCGCCGCCGGCACGGTCGCGCCCGATGCCGGCCGCGTCGTTTTTGCCGGGACGGACGTGACCCGCCTCGCCCCGGAGCGGCGCTGCCGCCTGGGGCTCGCGCGCTCGTTTCAGATCCCGCAGCCGTTCGGCGGCATGACGGTGTTCGAGAACGTCGTCGTCGCCGCGGCGTTCGGCAGCGGCCGCAGCGAGCGCGATGTCTACGGCGATTGCGCCGACCTGCTGGCGCGCTGCCGGCTCGTCGACAAGGCGAACCGCGCGGCCGGTGCCTTGACCCTGATCGATCGGAAGCGGTTGGAATTGGCGCGCGCGCTGGCGACGCGCCCGCGCGTGCTGCTGCTCGACGAGGTCGCCGGCGGCCTGACCGAGCACGAATGCGCCGATCTTGTCGCGCTGATCGGCGATATCCGCCGCACCGGCATTTCCATCGTGTGGATCGAGCACGTCGTGCACGCGCTGGTCGCGGTGGTGGACCGGCTCATCGTCCTCCACGGCGGATCGTTCATCGCCGCCGGCGATCCGCACACCGTGATCCGCAGCCCGCAGGTGCGGGAGATCTATACGGGCATCCCGACCGAGGCGTGACGCGCGAGGAGCGACACCATGGACCTGCACCAGGCGAACGATCTGCTCGAACCCACCCAGGACGACATCTTCTGACGGCGCGTGCCGGGCCCATGAGCGAGCTTCTCGAAGTCCGTGCGCTCGACGCCTTCTACGGGGACTTCCAGGCCCTGTTCGGCGTCTCGTTGCAGATCAGGTCGGGTCAGGTGGTTGCCGTGATCGGCGCCAATGGCGCGGGCAAAAGCACGCTGCTGCAATCGATCGCCGGCCTCCTGCCGGCGCGGCGCGACGCGATCGTGTTCGCCGGCGAGCCGATCGGCGATGTCCCCGCCCACGCGCGCGTGGCGCGCGGCATTGCGCTGGTTCCGGAAGGGCGGCGCCTGTTCCCGTCGCTCACGGTGGAGGAGAATCTCGTCATCGGCGGGCAGCTCGGCCGGCCGGGTCCATGGACACTTGCGCGCGTCTACGAGCTGTTCCCCGTGCTGCGTGAACGCCGGGAGGTTCCCAGCACCTCGCTGTCGGGCGGACAGCAGCAGATGGTGGCGATCGGCCGTGCGCTGATGTCGAACCCAAAGCTCCTGCTGTGCGACGAGATCAGCCTCGGCCTGGCGCCGATCGTGGTGCGCGACATCTATGCCCGGCTGCCGGCGATCGTGCGCGAAGGCCTTTCGCTCGTCATCGTCGAGCAGGACGTCGTCCAGGCGCTCGCCGCCGCCGACCACGTCACCTGCCTGCAGGAGGGCCGCGTCGCGCTCGCCGGCGCCGCTGGCGCGCTGACGCGCGAGGCCATCTCGGCCGCCTATTTCGGAGTGTGAGCCATGCCAATCTTCGTCGGCCCGGCCACGCGTCGCGCGGGCGAACGCCCGCGGGACGCGCGAGCCGGGACCCATGACCACCGATCTGACGAATTGCGCGGGGCAGGGGTTATGGGTCCCCGCCTCCGCGGGGACGACGCAGGCGCATGATGGACTGGCTCAACATCGTCCTCCAGGGTGTGCTGGTCGGCGGCCTCTACGCGATGTTCGCGGCCGGCCTCGCGCTCATCTTCGGGGTGATGCGGCTCGTCAACATCGCCCACGGCGATCTCATCGTGCTCGCCGCCTATCTGGCGCTCGTCGTCACCGAGACGCTCGGCATCAACCCGCTCATGTCGCTCGTCATCGTGGTGCCGGCGATGGCGGCGATCGGCTATCTGCTCCAGCGCGGCATCCTCAACCAGACGCTGGGGCCCGACCTGCTGCCGCCGCTGCTCGTGACGTTCGGCCTCTCGGTGATCATCCAGAATGGGCTGCTCGAGCTGTTCACCGCCGACAGCCGCCGCTTGCAGGCCGGGCCGATCGAGGTCGCCAGCCTCCCGCTTGGCGGCGGGCTCGCGGTCGGCACGCTGCCGCTCATCCAGTTCGCCGTCGCGGTTGCCGTGATCCTCGGCCTGCAAATCATGTTCTATCGGACCGCGATCGGGCGCGCGTTTCGCGCCACCTCGGACGACCAGACCGTCGCGCAGCTCGTCGGCCTCGACAATCGCCACGTCTTTGCGCTCGCCATGGCGGTGTCGCTCGCCATCATCGCGGTCGCCGGCGTGTTCCTCGCCGTGCGCGCCAATTTCGATCCCGCGATCGGGCCGGCCCGCCTCATCTTCGGCTTCGAGGCGGTGATCATGGGCGGTCTCGGCAGCATGTGGGGCACGCTCGCCGGCGGCATCATCCTCGGCGTCGCGCAGGCGATCGGCGCGCAGATCGACCCCGGCTGGCAACTGCTCGCCGGGCACCTGGCGTTTCTCCTCGTGCTCGCCGTCCGCCCCGAAGGCCTGTTCCCGAAGGTGCAGGGGTGAGCGTTAAGGTCGAGCACGCGACGCGGTCGAGCCGCATCGGCGTCGTCCTGCTGGCGGGGCTGCTCGCCATCCTGGCGGCGGCGCCGGTGTGGGGCGAACGCCAGGACCTGCGCCTGCTCGCCGAGATCTATGCCTACGTGGCGCTGGCGAGCCTGTGGAACCTGCTCGCCGGCTATGCCGGCCTCGTCTCCGTCGGGCAGCAGGCCTATGTCGGGCTCGGCGCCTACGTCCTGTTCGCGCTGACCATGCTGGCGGGCGTGCCTCCGCTCGCCGCGATCCCGCTGGCGGGCGCGATCGGCGCCATCGTCGCGGTACCGGTCGCGATCCTGATCTTCCGCTTGCGCGGGCATTATTTCGCGATCGGCACCTGGGTGGTGGCGGAAGTGTTCCGCCTGCTCGCCTCGCAGGTCTCCGCACTCGGCGGCGGCTCCGGCATCAGCCTGCCGGTCGGCATCGTCACCGCGATGGCATCGAGCCGGCAGGCGCGCGAGTTCCTGATCTATTGGCTTGCGCTCGCCATCCTGGCCGCCGTGCTGGGCGCGATCTTCCTGCTGCTGCGCTCGCGCTATGGCCTGGCGCTCACCGCGATCCGCGACAACGAGCTCGCGGCGCGCTCGAACGGCGTCGACGTCGCGCGCGTGAAGCTCGCGGTCTACCTGCTCACCGCGTTCGGCACCGCCACAATTGGCGCCTTGATCTTCCTGCAGAAGCTCCGCGTCTCGCCCGACACGGCGTTCAGCGTCAACGACTGGACCGCCTTCGTCATCTTCATCACCGTCATCGGCGGCATCGGGCGGCTGGAAGGACCGCTGATCGGCACGATCGTGTTCTTCGCGCTGCGGCAGACACTGGCCGATCTCGGCAGCCTCTATCTCCTGATGCTCGGCGCCGTCGCCATCGTCGTCATGCTGAAGGCGCCGAAGGGCATCTGGGGTTACGTCGCCGACCGCTTCGGCTGGCAGCTCCTGCCGCTCGAGCGCCGATTGACAACGACGGTCCGGCAGCTACCAGACTCTCGGTCATGAAACCGCTTGAGGAGCGATGATGCCATTCGTCCGCGTGCTGGCGTTCGCGGTTGCGGTCCTAGGGATCGCCTCGGCCGCCGCGGAGGACTATCCGGCGCGGCAGATCAAGGTCATCGTGTCGACCTCGGCGGGCGGCATTACCGACGTGGCGGCCCGCGTGCTGGGCCAGTACATCACGGTCAAGACCGGACAGACGGTGGTCATCGACAACCGCGCCGGCGCCGGCGGCAACATCGCCATGGATGCGGTCGCCAAGGCGGCCCCCGATGGCTACACGCTGGGCGTCGCCAACACCGGCAACATCGTCATCAATCCGTATCTCTACCGCAGCATGCCGTACGACCCCTTGCGCGACCTCGTGCCGGTCGGCGCCATGGGCGAAGTGCCGCTGTTCATGGTGGTGAACGGGAAGTTTCCGGCGCAGAACCTGAAGGAGTTCGTGGCCTACGCCAAGTCGCACCCGGTGAGCTACGGCTCGGCCGGCGTGGGGACGACCCCGCATCTGGCGGCCGACGCGTTCAACCGGAGCACCGGCCTCGACATGGTGCACGTGCCGTACCGCGGCTCCACGGCGGCGATGACCGACGTGATCGGCGGCGCCATTCCGATGACCTTCGTGTCGCTCGGCCAGTACATCGAGCTGCTGCGCCAGGGCACGATCCGCGTGCTCGGCGTGGCGAGCACGCGGCGCGTGTCCTATCTGCCCGATGTGCCCACCTTCGCCGAGCAGGGTTTTCCCGGCCTGGAGACCGGGACTTGGTTTGCGCTGTTTGCGCCCGAGGGCACGCCGAGCGCGATCGTCGATCGGCTCAACGGCTTGGTGCGCGCGATGTACGAGGATCCCGACTCGCGCAAGCGGCTCGACGCGGCCTTCCTCGATCCCATGGTGCAGACCGCGGCGGAGTTCGCCGCCCAGGTCAAGGCCGACGCCGCGCGCTGGGAGCGCATCGTGCGCGAGTCCGGCGTCAAGCAGGATTGATTGCGCGCAACACCGCGTATTATTGAGGCGATCCTTCCGCCCTCATCCTTCGAGACGCCCTCCGCCTCATCCTCCAGGATGGGGCGTCAAGTGCGAACACGTTTCTTCCTCACCCTGAGGAGCCCGCGAAGCGGGCGTCTCGAAGGGCGAGGCCCGGGCCGCCCCATCCTTCGAGACGCGCCTGCGGCGCTCCTCAGGATGAGGGCGGAAGAAGCTCAGCGGTAGATTTCAGAAGCTCTCACGATGAGGCCGAACGAGTCCGCGCAAGCCGCGCGTGCAGCGTCACACCTCGATCAGCGCGTACGGCCGGCCGGTGGGCTTTTGCACGTTGAAGGCGACGTTGTAGACCGGCGCGCCACCGGGGGTACGGCCTTCGTACTTGCCGCGGTGGGCATGGCCGTGCACCACCGCGCTCACCTTGAAGCGGTCGATGGTTTCGCCCAGCCGGGAGGAGCCGAGAAACGGAAAGATTTCCAGCGGCTCGCCTTCGGATGTCTCGGCGATCGGCGCATAGTGCAGGACCACGACGGCGCGCTCGTTCTTCACCGTCCGCATCGCGTTCTCGAGCCGCATGGCTTCGTTGAGCGATTCGGCGACCAGGGTCTTGATCGAGGCTTCGCCGAACGCGCTCAACATGCGCCTGCCGAATCCCCCGATGAATCCCTTCACGCCGACAAAGCCGACGCCGTCCACCTCGTAGGATTGCCCGTCGAGGAGGTGCACGCCGGCGCTCTTGAGGATGTCGGCAACCTTTTCCGCCTGCTCGGACTCGTAGTCGTGATTGCCGAGCACGCCCACGATTGGAATTGAACATGCGCGCAGGTCCTCGGCCAGGATCTCCGCTTCCTTCGGCTTGCCGGTGTCGGTGAGATCGCCGCACAGGACGAACACGTCGGCGGCCTGCGAGATCTCCCCGAACAGCTCGCGGAACGACTGCGTCTTGTCTTCCTTCACATGCAGGTCGCCGAGCGAGGCGACCTTGAGCACGGCCTTAGTCATCGCGCCACTCTCCTTCCCCGCCGACATCGGCGAAGCCCCACTCCTTGACGGCGATCTCGTAGTCGACGCGCGAGAACATGCGGCCGCGGCAGATCTTCATCTGCGGCGGCGACAGCTCGCGCTGATGCCGCAACCGGTCGAGCAGCTCGTCCATCAGCCAGCGCGGCACGTGATCGCGCTCGGTCGGATAGATCCAACGGAAGTTGAGGAGGTGCATCAGCAGCACCTCCCAGTGCAGCTCCATATAGGAGAGCAGGCGCCGCCAATCGATCGCGGCATGCTGCTTGAGGATGACATGGACGATGTCGGCGCCGTCATAGCGGTGGCGCAGCTGGATAAACGCCTTCGACCAGATGAGCTCGGTCGGGCTGACGATGCCGACCCGGGTGCCGAACAGCTCGACCTGTCGCGCGTGCGTAAACCATTCCTCGCCGACCGGCATCGTGCCGTTGGCCGACGCATAAATGATGTCGAAGAAGTCGTCGCCCTTGCGCACCTTGGCGATCCAGCGCTCGTCCTCGACCTCGACCGCGTAGCCGAGCTCCTTGAAGTGGCCGAGGATGCGCGGGCAGTCGCCGGCGCGGCAGAACACGTCGAGGTCCTTGGTCGGGCGGCTGATGCCCGTATAGGCGGATACCGCGTAGGTGCCGGCGAGCAGGAACGGCAGCCCCGACCGGCCGAGCTCGCGCAGCACCTCGCGGTAGAACGCTTCCGCCTCGGGTGAGGCCGCCACAGGCTCCGCGCAGCTGCCGATGAAAGGGTGAGCGGCCTTACTGGGAAATCCGGTCATGAACGCTGATGGGCCGTCGCGACGCCCGGCCGGCGCCTCCTCACAAAAGCCTTGGAACGGCGAAAGTTCCACCGCTTGTGCCGTAGCGTGGGCAAAGGCGCGCGATCTCGGTGTTGCATGGTGGGCAAATTCGCGATCGCGCCGTCCCTCGCCGCTTATGGCGGCTCGCCCACCAATCAGCGCTGCCAAAGGCGAATTTGCCCACCCTACGAATTTGCCGCGTCGGGATGACCGGCTCACGCTCATCCTTTATAGTCCGGCGCGGAGGAAAGCCATGAACATCCCGGAAAAACCGGCGCTGGACGGTCAGGCGCAGGCGCTCGACATGGACCGGTTCCGGCTGCGCCGCTTCGTCGGCGGTCTCCAAGCCGATGAGCTCGAAATCAGGCGCGAGGCGATCGATCTTGCCGGCGTTGCCGCGGTGTTCGAGGGCAATCCCAAGGCTGTCCTGTTCCACGCCGTGGGCCCGGAAGGCCAGGAGCTGGTGGGCAATGTCACGGCGAGCCGCACGCGCATGGCGCGCGCCTTCGACGTCGCGCCTGATGCCTTGCTCAAGGAGATCCAGCGCCGGCTGCGCGGCAAGCCGGCGATCGTCGAGGTCGCGCGCGCGGAAGCTCCGGCGCAGGAGGTCGTGCTCATCGGCGAAGACGCCGATCTCACGGCGCTGCCGGTTCATCTCCAGCACGGCGCCGACGGCGCGCCTTATATCTCCTCCTCGATCGACTACGTGATCGATCCGAAGACCGGCTGGACCAATGTGGGCGTGCGCCGCCTGATGCTGCGCGGTCGCCGCGAAGCCGGAATCGATCTCGTTTCGCCGAGCGACCTGCGTGCGATCTACGAGGCGAGCGCGGCTGCCGGCAAGCCGCTGCCGGTGAGCTTCGTGGTCGGCGCCCATCCCGTCGACCATCTCGCCGCCACCATGCGCCTGCCCGGCGACGAGCTTGGCCTCGTCGCCTCGCTGCGCGACGCCCCTCTGCCGGTGGTGAAATGCGTGACCAATGACATCCGCGTGCCGGCCGATTCCGAATGGGTGCTCGAAGGCACGCTCGATGCCCGCGGCCATGTCGAGCCCGAGGGTCCGTATGGCGAGTTCCTCGGCTACTATGGGGCGCTCAAGCGCAATCCCGTGTTTCACCTCAGCGCGGTGACGCGCCGTCGCGACGCCCTGTTCCAGACCTCGACCATCGGCGGCCGCTCCCTGGGCCGCACCGACACCGCGCTGCTGAACGCGATCCGCACCGAGCTGATGATCTGGCGCGCGCTGGAGACGGCAGTGCGCGAGCCGCTTGCGGTGTACGCGACGCCGGCGAGCGGCGGCATGTTCAACATGCGGGTGTCGCTGCGCCAGCGCGTTCCCGGCGAGGCGCGGAACGCGATTGCGGCCTGCTTCGGCGCGCTGGTCAATGTCAAGAACGTGTTCGTCGTCGATCCCGACATCGACATCTTCTCCGACGAGCAGATGGACTGGGCGCTGGCGACGCGGTTTCAGCCCGATCGCGATCTCGTCGTCGTGAGCGGGCTGCGCACCTTGCCGCTCGACCCGTCGCTCCCCGCCGGCAGCCGCGTCGGCGCCAAGGCGGGCTTCGACCTCACATGGCCGTTCGGCACGACGGCCCGCCTGGAGACGCGCGTGCCGGAGCCGCCGTGCTTTACCGGACGCCGCTTTCCGTCGATCGAGGCCGCGCTCGCCGACGGGCCGAAGTCATTCGAGGACCTGATGAGCGCCGTCGGCAGCCGTGACGGGCGCGAGATCGTGCGCGCGCTGGAAGCCTTGCGCCATTCCGCCGCGCTCGATCGCGACGCCGAAGGGCGCTACGTCATGACAGCGCCACCGCAGCCCGTCACGTCGTGAATGCACGCCGGTGGATCGATGGGAAGGAACTGCTCATGAAAGTCGTTGGACGGCTCGTCCCCGCTTGTTTCGCAATGATTGCGCTGTGCGGGTCGGCCGGCGCGGAGACCACGCTGCGCATCGGCATGGCGCGCTCCACCTCGAATTCCGCCGAGCTCATGGCGACCGAACGCGGGTATTTCAAGGAGCACGGCATCAAGCTCGAGCAGGACGATATCGAATCGAGCGCCAACGTCATCGCGCTGCTGGCGCAGGGACGCTATCAGCTGGTGGCCGGCGGGATTTCCGCCGGCTACTTCAACGCCATCGAGAAGGACCTGCCGATCACCATCCTGGCCGATCGGGTCTCGACGCCGATCGGCCACAACCTGATGATCCGTCCCGATCTGGCGGGTGACATCAAGGCCATCAAGGACCTGAAGGGCAAGGTGATCGCCAGCAACGGGCCGGGATCGGTCTCCACCTACGAGGTGGGCAAGATTCTCGAAACCGCCGGCCTGACCATCAATGATGTCGAGGTCAAGATCCTGCCCTTCACCCAGATGAGCGTGGCGTTCACCAACAAGGCGATCGACGCCGCGATCGTCATTCCGCCGTTCGTCTGGAGTTTCGAGGAGCAGAAGCTCGCGGTGCCGTTCGCCAGCGTCGACGAACTGGTCAACCCGCAGCCCATGACCATCGCGGTAATCATGGCGAACACCGACTGGGTCAAGAAGAATCCCGAACTGGTGCGCAACTACTTCAGCGCCTGGCTGCGCGGCGTGCGCGACTACTGCCAAGCCTATCACGGCGGCTCGACGCGCGAAGCCGTCATCAAAGCTTTGGTCGACAGCGGAACGGAACGCCGCCCGGAGCTCCTGCACAAGTATCCATGGCCGGCGCGCAGCCCGGACGGGCGCGTCAACGTCGCCAGCATGCTCGACATCCAGGCCTGGTACGTGAAGAACAAGCTCACCAACATGCAGTTTCCCGCCGAGCGCCTGGTCGACACCAGCTTTGCCGATTTTGCCCGTGCAAAGCTCGGGGCCTTTGTCCCTGAGAACAAGGAGAGCAAACTGCCGGGCTGCCGCTGACGATCTATCATCGTATTGGGCAGTGACCTATCCTTCGTCATGGCCGGGCGAGCCGCCATAAGCGGCGAGGGTTGTCCCGGCCATCTCGCTCAGTTTGGCACCGCCTTGCCAAGCTTAAGCGGGATGCCCGGCACAAGGCCGGGCATGACGAAGGATGTGGGTGGCATCGGCGGGAGGACGGAATGGTGGCTGAGCGGCGCGGCGCCGCCGTCGAGATCGTCGCGCTGCAGAAGGAGTTCGTAAGCGGCCAGGCGCGCATCGCCGCGATCGAGAACATCGACCTCGCGGTCGCGCCCGGGGAGTTCGTCTGCATCGTCGGGCCGAGCGGCTGCGGCAAGTCGACGCTCTTGCGCATTCTCGCCGGCCTCGATCGCCAGACCGGCGGCACCATCAAGGTCGAGGCCGCCGGCTGGGCGGTCGAGAACGCCATGGTGTTCCAGGAGAGCGGGCTGTTTCCCTGGATGGACGTCGAGACCAACGTCCGCTTCGGGCTGATGACGCGCGGCGTGGCGGCCGCCGAGGCCGCCGAGCGCGTCGATGCCGCCTTGAAGCTCGTCGGCCTGACCAAGTTCCGGCATCATTACCCGCACCAGCTTTCCGGCGGCATGCGCCAGCGCGGCGCCATCGCCCGCGCCTTCGTGACCGATCCCGGGATGCTGCTGATGGACGAGCCATTCGCCGCCCTCGATGCCCAGAACCGGGTCATCCTGCAGGCCGAGCTGGTGCGCATCTGGGAGCAGACCGGCAAGACCGTGATCTACGTGACGCATTCGATCGAGGAGGCCTTGCTGCTCGGCGACCGCACCGTGATCATGACGGCGCATCCCGGCCGCATCAAACAGGTGATCGACGTGCCGTTTGCGCATCCGCGCAACCTGGTGACGCTTAGCGCCTCGCCCGAATTCGGCCGGCTCAAGCTCGACATCTGGCACGTGCTCGAGGAGGAAGTCATGCGCGCCCGCGCCGAGGCCGAAGGATGATGAGCCTGCCGGCCAAGTGGCGCGAGCGCCTGCTCTACCTGATCTCGCCGATCGGGCTCCTCGTCGTCTGGCAGATCCTGCTGGTGCTGGGCTTCGGCGACCGGCGCTTCATTCCGGCGCCGAGCGACATCGCGGTCCGCTTCGCGCGGCTCGTCGCCAGCGGCGAGCTCGAATGGCACGTTCTGGTGACGCTCTACCGCGTGTTCGTCGGCTTCCTCGTCGGCTCGGTGCCGGCGGTGGCGATGGGGCTCCTGATGGCCATGTTCAAGCCGGTGCGTATCTTCGCCGACCCGCTGATCGCGGCCCTTTTCCCGATTCCGAAGATCGCCCTGATGCCGCTGTTGCTCCTTGCCTTCGGCTTCGGCGATGCGTCGAAGATCGCGCTGGTGGCGATCGCGGTGTTCTTCCCCGTTACGGTGAACACCTATACGGGCGCCGCCAACATCGAGAAGATCTACTGGGACGTGGCGAAGAACTACGGCGCGAGCCAGATGGTGATGTTCACCCGCGTCGTGTTCTTCGGCGCGCTGCCGATGATCTTCGCCGGCCTGCGCATCGCGCTCGCCGTGTCCTTCATCGTCCTGGTCGCCTCCGAGTTCGTCGCCTCCAAGACCGGCATCGGCTACCTGATCTGGAATTCCTGGGAGCTCCTGCAGGTCGACGTGATGTTCGTCGGCATCGTCACCATCGGCATCCTCGGCCTCATCACCTCGGTGGTGTTCCAGGAGATCGAGCGGCTGGTCATCCCGTGGAAGGCGGAGTGAGCTTCGCGCGACTTATCGACTGTCATCCCGGCCGAGCGCCGAAAGCGCGAGAGCCGGGATCCGCGTATCCCTGCCTTGCGGCTTAACGGCTGCAGGGACACTTAAGTCCCGGGTCGCCTCGCTTCGCGAGCCGTCCGGGATGACAGCCGAGGGTCGGTATCGATACGAACCAAAAACGCTCCAAGTCATGCATCAGCTTGAGCCCATTGGAATCAGCAGCACCGTTCGCTATCCTCATGGCAGTGAGGAGTGCGCGATGGCTGAATGGTTCGTGGCCAAGGTGTCGGACATGCCGGACGGCGACCGCCGCATCGTCACCGCCGGCGCGCAGGAGATCGGCGTGTTTCATAAAGATGGCGCCTACTACGCGTACAGCAATTACTGCCTGCACGCCGGCGGGCCGGCCTGCGAGGGCATCCTGATCAACAAGGTGGTCGACATCATCGCGCCGGATAAGACCTATCGGGGCCAGACCTTCTCCGACGACCTGCATTTCGTCTGCCCCTGGCACGGCTACGAGTACGACATCAAGACCGGCGAATGCGTCGGCAACCGCCGGCTGAAACTGCGCAAATACGAGATCGTGCGGCGCGGCGACGACGTCTATGTCGTTGCCTAGAGCATGATCCCGAAAAGTGGATACCGGTTTTCGGAAAAGATCATGCTCCAGCTCTAAGCAAGCGGAGAACGTCCCATGGATATGCCGCGTAGCGAAGTTCGCAACCTGCGCTTCGACGAGTTCTCGGTCGAGAAGCACCTCGAGCACGCCGCCCAGCAGGCGCGGGCGCGCAACTACCAGGATTTCCTCATCGTCGACGTGGATTCGCATCACTACGAGAACGAGTCCCACAAGGAGGTGTTCGAATACATCGATAGCCCGGTGATCCGCCGCTCCGCGCTCGACAGCATGGCGCGGGCCGGGCGCTCCGCCATGCTCAACACCCAGGTCGGTTATCAGGATCTCGACGGGCGCATCACCCGCGCTCAGCTGCGCAAGCTGGAGAAGACCTCGGGCGAGACCCACCGCGACATCATCACCACCAAGCGCTGGATGGACGCGATGGGGGTCGACTACGCCTGCCTGTTCCCGACTCCCATGCTGTTCCTCGGCCTCCATCCGCAGGTGGAGATCGAGGCGGCCCTGTCGCAGGCCTATAATCGCTGGCTGTGCGAGCGCATCCTTGCCGCAGAGCCGCGGCTCGTGTCGATGCTCTACCTGCCGCTCAACGATCCCGAGGCGGCCTACCGGACGGTGCAGGAATTTGGCGACAAGAAAGGCGTCACCGGATTCATGGTGACATCGCCACGCTACAAGCCGGTGCACGACAACGTCTATATGAAAACCTACGCGCTGCTCGAGGAGATGGGCAAGCCGATCGCCTTCCACGCCGCCTACAACTGGGACGATCGTGCGCTCGGCATGACCAACCGGTTCATCTCGGTGCATGCGCTGGGCTTCATGTGGTTCAACATGATCCACATGGCCAATTGGGTGGTGAACGGGCTGCCCGAGCGCTTCCCCAAGCTCAAGGTGATGTGGATCGAGAGCGGCCTCACCTGGGCCTATTGCCTGATGCAGCGCCTCGACCACGAGTTCATGATGCGCACGTCCGACTGCCCGTCGCTCAAGCGCAAGCCGAGCGAGTACATGCGCGAGATGTACTACTCGAGCCAGCCGATGGAGGTGCCGGATGACCTGTCGATCCTCGAGGCGACCTTCAAGATGGTCAACGCCGAAACCCAGCTCGTCTGGGCGTCCGACTATCCGCACTGGGACTTCGATCTGCCGAGCGTGATCTACGACCTGCCGTTCCTGAGCGAGCCGGCCAAGCGCAACATCCTCGGCGCCAACGCGGCGCGGCTGTTCGGCCTCGACAGCAAGGTGGTGAAGCGGATTCCGTGACGGACCGTCGTTCCCCGCGCAAGGCGGGAACCCATAACCGCGGGCCGAGTGCATCTGGCACGAATAGTGTTCATGCGCCCCGCTTTCGCGCACAGGCGCTAACATAAGGCGGAATGGCAGAGTGAACGACCTCTCCTTCGACACGCGTCCTGCGGGCGCTCCTCGGGATGAGGTCTATCGAAGCGATCCTCATGGTGAGGAGCGTCGCGAAGCGACGCGTCTCGAACCACAGGATCTCGGGCGCTGCCTTATGTCAGCGCCTATGGGTCCTCGCGGGGACGACGAGTGCTGACCGCCTACCGCGTGCCGCGCGCCATGGCGGGTGCACCCGGCGTTCGCGGTTGCGGCTTGAGCGTATCGAACGCCGCCTTCTGCTCGGGGCTGAGCGAATCATAGAAGCCGTGCAGCGCCGGCCCGGTCATGCGCGCCGCATAGAGCATGGCGTTGAGGCGCTTCTCGGCGGCGTCGAGTCGTTTCAGTGGCGTTACGGGCGGCTCCGCCGGACATGACGCCATGAGAAACTGGCCCATTCCCTGGACGGTCATTTGCAGCGCCTGCAGGCTCTCGCGCTGCTCGCTCGCCGGCCGGACGCGCCGCTCGATCTCCTCGTTCGGCCAGGGCACCTGGGCCGCTGCCGGATCGGCGCAGGCCATGGCTATTGCCGCGCCGGCTTCGCGCTCGCCGCTCCCTGCGACGCGCGCCCGCTGCTCCTCGGTCAACGCGGTGAAGAAACTCTCGAGCGGCGCACGGACGATGATCGTCGCCTGCCGCATCGCCCATAGGCGATCCGTCATCGCGTCCAGCCGCCCGGTAGGGGTTGCCGGCGCGTCCGCCGCCGGGCAGGTGCCGTCGATGCCCTTGCGTGCTGCCGTCACGGCGGATTGGAGGTCGTCGAGCGCGCGCCGCTGCGCCTCGGTCGGTTGCACCGCCTGGACCAAGGGGTCGCGCCAGCCGCCGTCGCCGGGCTGCCCGCCGCACTTCTCGCTGGAGCCGGGCTTGTCCTCTGACCGCACGAAGATCGCCGCCAAGAGGTCGCGCGCACCATGCGACCAGAAGCGCTCGCCCGTGCTGGGCGGCCGCAATGTGTAATCGAACAGATCGTCGGACGCCGACGGCCAGTACAGCGAACCGACCCAAGCCGGCGCCTGGACGGCCATCGCCGAACCGCCTTGGCGTGCCCCAGCTGCGTGGACGCGCTCGCTCGCCTCGGCAGCCGCGCCCTGGCCGCCGGCTACGCCGATGCCCGTCGTTTCGGCGGCGCGGTGCCGGGCCGGTCGTGCCGCGACATGGTTGTGCCGGCGGACGACCGCGGCTTTGCGATGATGGCGTGTCCTGTGGGCGGCGCGGCGCCCGACAAAACCTCGCGTCGCCATCTGCAGCGGCACGGCGACGATACCGGGAACGGGAATGCTGCGGGCGCCGACATCCGTTGGCAGCGCCACGAGTGGCGCCAGAAGGAGGAGAAATATGCGGTGGCGCATGACCGCCACTCCCGACATTGCCGCCCCTCGCGCAACGCCCGATCGTTGCAAAGGTTCCGGCGCCGCCATCAGGGCGGAAACGATATCCGGCAGGCATTGATGATCTGGCTCGCCGCGCTGTCGCGCTGAACGCCGGAGAGATTCCGGACCAGGCAATCATGAAAGCGGCGATTGCTCTCGTGCAGCGGGCCGGTGTCGACGGCGAGGCGATTGCATGCGGTGCGTATCCAGCTCAGCGCCAGGTTCGATCGCGTGCTGCCGATGGCGGACAGTTCGCACTGCGCCTGGACCTGTTGCTGGTCGAACAATTGCGCCCGCGCCGACCCGATCGGGAGGAGCAGGGCAAGCAGCACCAGGGCGGCACGGACAGCACGGAAAACTCGGAGCATCTTCAATTCCTCGACTTCGCCGCGCGGCCGAACGCGGTCCATCTGCGACGTTGAACAGCGATCATACGCAAAAATTGACTCGTGCCGACACGAGGCGGACTACTCCAATCCGGCGATTCCGGCCTGCTCGATGATCTTGCCCCAGCGCACGATCTCGCTCGCCACGAAGGCCTTGAGCTCATGGGGAGGCGGCGAGGTCTGCGGCAGCGTCCCGTCCCTGGTCAAGGTGTCGATGAGGGCCGGGTCGGCCATGCCCTCGCGAATGGCGCCGGCGAGCTTGTCGATGATCGGCTGCGGCACGTCTCCCGTGGTCGTCACCGTGTGCCAGGACGCGGTGTCGTGGCCGGGCATCCCGACCTCGGCGAGCGGCGGCACGTCCGCAATGGCGGCGACCCGTTGCGTCGTCGTGACGCCCAGCGGCCGCAGCTTGCCGGCCTGCAGCAGCGGCAGCGCCGGCGACACGTCGCTGAACATCATGTCCACGTGTCCGCCGACCACGTCGTTGAGCGCCGGCGCCGACCCCTTGTAGGGGACGTGAATCAGATCCAGGCCGAACATGGTCTTGAACATTTCGGCGTTGAGGTGATGGAAGGTACCGGGCCCGGGCGTTGCGAACGAGATCTGGCCGGGCCTGTCCTTGGCGCGCTTGACGAGCTCGGCAACCGAATGGACCGGCAGGGCCGGGTTGACCACCAGCACGAACGGCACGCGCGCCAACAGTGCGATCGGTGTCAGGTCCTTGCGCGGATCATAGGGCAGGCTCTTGCGCAGCGTGACATTGATGGCGAGCACCGTGCTCGATGCCATCATGATCGTGTAGCCGTCGGGTGGCGCATGGGCGACCGCGGCCGCCGCCGTCACGCCGCCGCCGCCGGGGCGGTTCTCGACGATAAACGGCTTGCCGAGCCGCTGCTCGAGTTGCTGGCTCAAGAGCCGCGCGAACAGGGTGGTCACGCCGCCGGGCGCAAACGGGACCACGAAAGTGACCGGCCGCGCCGGATAATCCTGTGCATGGCCCGCGTGCATGGGCGCGCTCACAAGCACCAGCGCCGCCATGATGACGAGGTGGGATTTCCTCATGATGCTGCCGTTCATTTGACCATAGCGCTGGGCATAGTGCCTTGCGGCCGAATGCCTGTATAGAGAACTCGGGGCCTCTGTGCGGACGTGGGGAATGATCGATGAATCATCCCTTCGGACAACGTAGTCAACCGGAACAATATGACTGGGAACCGTTACGACTACGTCATCGTGGGCGCCGGCTCGGCCGGCTGCGTGCTGGCCAACCGCCTGACCGAGGATGGCGATGCCACGGTGCTGCTCATCGAAGCGGGCGGACACGACCGCCATCCCTTCATTCACATTCCGCTCGGCATGGGGCGGATGCATGCGCGGGGCATGTTCGACTGGGGTTATCACACGGAGGCTGAGCCGAACCTGAACGGTCGCCGCATCGAGGCCATGCGCGGCAAGGTGCTGGGCGGCTCGTCCTCGATCAACGTCATGGCGTTCACGCGCGGCAATCCCGGCGATTACGACCGCTGGGCGCAGAAAGGGGCGCTCGGCTGGTCCTATGCCGACGTGCTGCCCTATTTCAAAAGGTGCGAGACCTGGGCCGGCGGCGCCAATGCGTGGCGCGGCGGCGCCGGGCCGATCGGCGTCGAATGGGCCAAGACGCGCGACCCGCTCTACGATGCGTGGATCGCGGCCGGCAAGGCGGCGGGCTTCCCGTCGACCGACGATTACAATGGCGCCCAGCAGGAGGGCTTCGGCCGCAGCCAGTACTCCATCCGCGATGGCCGGCGCTCGTCGGCCGCCACCGCCTATCTCAAGCCGGCGCTCGCACGGGCGAATCTCACGATCGAGACCGGCGCGCATGCGACGCGCGTGCTGATCGAGAAAAATCGCGCGACCGGGGTCGAATACGTTCGCAAGGGGCGGGCGCTGCGCGCTGAAGCCGCCCGCGAGGTGATCCTCTCCGGGGGCGCCTTCAACACGCCGCAGCTCCTGATGCTGTCCGGCGTCGGCCCGGCCGATCATTTGCGCGAGGTCGGCATCACGCCGCTGGTCGACCTGCCGGTCGGCACCAATCTGCAGGATCACCTCGCTGTCCTCATCATGTTCGCGCGGCGCAGCCCGGGCCCGTTCTGCGCCGAAATGCGCTGCGACCGCATGGCGCTGAGCATGATCCGTGCGTACCTGTTCGGCACCGGCCCAAGCACGGTGGTGCCGGGCGGGCTGCACGCGTTCGTCAAGACCCGCGGCGATCTCGCCGTGCCGGACATCGAGTTCATGTTTCGTGGCGCGCCGGGGCACGCCCATCTCTGGTTTCCGCTGCTGAAGCCCGCCTATGTCGACGGCTTCGGCATCCGGCCGGCGCTGCTGCACCCGGACAGCCGCGGTCACGTGCGGCTGCGCTCGGCCGACCCGCGCGAGGCGCCGCGCATCGTCGGAAACTTCTTCTCAGGCTCAGACGATCTGCCGCGGCTGCGCGATGGCTTCAAGCGAGCGCGCGACGTCGCCTATCAGAAGCCGCTCGATCCCTATCGCGGGGTCGAGACCGCGCCGGGGCCGGACGTGAAAACCGATGCCGAGATCGAGGCCTGGATTCGGGCCACCGCCATCACGGCGCACCATCCGTGCGGCACCTGCGCCATGGGACTGAGGCCCGACAGCGTGCTCGACCCGGAGCTGCGCGTGCGCGGCATCGACGGCCTGCGCGTCGTCGACGCCTCGGCCATGCCGGACCTCGTCTCCGCGCACATCAATGCCTGCGTGCTGATGATGGCGGAGAAAGCTTCCGACCTGATCCGCGGGAAGAAAGGGCGAATTGCGAATGGCGAGTAGCGATGGGGAAGACGTGCCTCTTGCTCCTCCCTATTCGCTATTCGCCATTCATACTCACTATTCGCTGCTCGCCAGCTAGCGATCCACCTTGGCGCGGATATAGGCCCAGATCGCTTCGATCTGCTCCATCTGCAAGGCACCGCGCCAGGGCGGCATCTGCTTTTTTCCGTTGAGCACGGAATCGAGAAAACGCTCGTGATCGCTGGCGCGCAGGCGGCGCAGGTCGAACGTCACGCCGCCGCTCGCGTTGCGCAGCTCGTCGCCATGACAGCTTGCGCAATAGTCGCCGTAGACCCGCTCGCCCGTCTCGAGCTGCGCCGTGTCCGCGCGGGCCCCCATCGCGGTCGAGACGAGCGCCGCTATTAAGGTGAGCAGTGTGTGCAAGCGTCGCATAGGCCAAGACGCCTTCTGCTGCGGCTGTTCGGTTTATGCATCGCGCGATCAAGGGCTCGGCGCGCTCCCTCTCCCCATTTGGGGAGAGGGTTGGGGTTGAGGGGGACAAAGATATCGTTGGGAATCATTCCCCCCTCACCCGGCGCGCTTCGCGCGCCGACCTCTCCCATCGGGGAGAGGTGGAGCAAGCTGCGCGGCCGAGCACTTCCACGCCGCCAAGTGCTCTTCGATGCTTGTTTACTGTACCGATGCCGCGCGCTGCGGCCCCGCATATTCCTCGAACAGCTTGAACGTCCACACGCTGCCGCCGGCCGGAACGTTGGCGATATTGGGATCGCCTGACCGCATGGCGTAGGGGCCGGTCGCGCCGTTGGTGATGGTGATGTACTGCTTGCCGTCACGCTCCCAGGTGACCGGCTGGCCGACGATGCCGGCCGAGGTCTGAAACTCCCACAGGGTCTTGCCGGTGTCGGAGTCGACGGCCATGAACTCGCCGGTCAGCGTGCCGGTGAACACGAGGCCGCCGGCGGTGACCAGGGTGCCGGCAAAGTTCGGGCTCTTGAACGGCACCGCCCATTTCGACTGGCCGGTGAGCGGATCGATTGCCCGCAAGTAACCGCGGCCGTTCGGGTCATCGAAGATGTAGACGAATGGGCGCTTGATGCCGTAGTGCGGCTGGCCCGGCTTGAGAGTGGCCACTTCTGCCGGGGCCAGTGGCTCATAATCCCAGCCGAAGTCCATGGTGTTGAGGTAAAGGAGCTTGGTCTCTGGGCTGAACGACATCGGGTGCCAGTTCTTGCCGCCGGTGAGATGCGGCCACACCTGCACGGCCTTGCCTTCGAGAGCGGCTTTGGTGACGTCGCTCCACACCGGACGTCCGGTCGCGAGATCGATGCGATCGGCCCAGTTCACCTTGACGAACTTGTTGGCCGCCAGGAGCTTGCCGCTCGCGCGCTCGATCACATAGAGGAAACCGTTGCGGTTCGCCTGCATGATGACCTTGCGCGGCGTGCCGTCGATGGTGAGCTCGGCCTGAACCAGCTCGTTGACGCCGTCATAATCGAACGGATCGTTCGGCGTCATCTGATAGGTCCACACGATCTTGCCGGTCTTGGGCTGAATGGCGAGGATCGAGTTGGTGTGAAGATTGTCGCCCTGGCGATGCGCCGGATTCCACGGCGCCGGGTTGCCGGTCCCCCAGAACACGAGATCGAGCTCGGGATCGTAGGAACCCGTGATCCAGGTGCTGCCGCCGCCGTGCAGGCCGGAATCGCCCGGCCAGGTTTCGGCGCCGGGCTCGCCGGGCGCCGGAATGGTGTAGGTCCGCCACAACTGCTTACCGGTCTGCGGATCGAAACCTTCGAGATAGCCGCGATGTCCGAACTCCGCGCCGGCGACGCCGGTGATCACGACGCCGTTCGCGAGCAGCGGCGCCCCCGTGATCGAGTAGCCGTCCTTGGGATCGGACGATTTCGTGCGCCACACCTCCTTGCCGGTCTTGATGTCGAGCGCAATCACGTTGCCGTCGAGCGTGCCGCGAAACAGCCTGTCCTCGAAGATCGCCGCGCCGCGATTGACGATGCCGCAGCAGACCACGCGCGTGGTCTCCGGCGGGTATTCGATCATCGATTTCCAGATCTCTTTGCCGCTGGCGGGATCGAGCGCCACCGTCTTCTCGTGGTCGGTCAGATACATGACGCCGTCTTTGACGAGCGGCTGCGCCTGCTGGCCGCGGTTGTCGGCCATGCTGTAGGACCAGGCCGGCACCAGTCGCTTCACGTTGTCGCGATTGATGTGGGTGAGCGGGCTGTAGCGCTGCTGGCTGTAGCCCATGCCGTAGGTCAGGACGTCTCCCGGCGTCTTGTCGTCATTCTTCAGGTCGTCCGCGCTCTGCGCGAGCGCGATGACTGGTGCAGCGCTCATCAGCGCCGCAATGATCGTGGCACGCATCATGTGTGTTTCCTCCCGCGGGTCGGATCTTGCCGTCCAACCGATCGGCGTGAACAATCACGCCGCCACCATCATAGTCCGAATGCCGGACCTGGAAAGCACAAAGCTGTAGAGCAGAATTCATGGCTGAAATGTCCGCCGCTCAGGGAACGGTGCGTCTCGTGGTCATGCCGGGCGACGGGATCGGCCCGGAGATCACCGCCGCCACGCTGCATGTGCTGCGCGCGCTTGATCGGCGGCTGGGGCTCGGCCTCGGCTTCGAGGAAGTGCCGATCGGGCTTGCGGCATTGAAGACGCACGGCTCGACCCTGCCGGACGCCTCCTTCGCGGCGGCGCGCGCGGCCGACGGCGTGGTCCTCGGCCCGGTGTCGCACAACGAGTATCCGCCGGTGGCGCAGGGCGGGCTCAATCCATCGGGCGAGATGCGCCGTCGTCTCGATCTGTTCGCCAACATCCGTCCGGCGCGCTCACGGCCGGGATTTCCGCCGCGCTGCGGCAGGCCGGTCGACCTCGTCATCGCGCGCGAGAACACCGAGGGATTCTATGCCGACCGCTCGATGCATCTCGGCCCGGGCGAGATCATGCCGACGCCCGACCTGGCGCTGTCGCTGCGCAAGATCACGCGCGCGGGCTCGACTCGCATCGCCGAGGCCGCCTTCCGTCTCGCCGCGCGACGCCGCAAGCACGTGACCGCGGTGCACAAGGCCAACGTGCTGCGGGTCTCCGAGGGCCTGTTCCTCGACTGCGTGCGCGAGGTCGCGGCGCACCATCCCGACGTCGCCTATGAGGAGCGCATCATCGACGCCATGGCGGCCCTGCTGGTGCGCGACGCCAGCGCCTTCGACGTGATCGTCACCACCAACATGTTCGGCGACATCCTGTCCGACGAAGCCTCCGAGATCGCCGGAAGCCTGGGCCTGGCGGCGTCCCTCAACGCCGGGGCCGACCACGCAGTGGCCCAGGCGCAGCATGGCTCGGCGCCCGACATCGCCGGGCAGGATCGCGCCAACCCGTCCTCCCTGATCGGCTCCGCCGGCATGCTTCTCGCCTGGCTCGGCGAGCGCCGCGGCGACGAGCGCCTGGTGCAGAGCGCCGACGTCATCGAGCGTGCGCTCGATGCCGTCATCGCGCGCCCCGAATGGCGCACCGCCGACCTCGGCGGCCCGCTCGGCACGCAAGCCTTCGCGCAGCGCATCGCCGCAACGGTCGGCGACATGTAGCGGGGGCGGCCGTTCCCGGATGTCGCGCTTCGCGCTCATCCGGGCTAGAGCCCGCGTGCGTTTTGACACCGCGGTCCACGCGAATAGCATACGGGTCAAACGACACCGGAGGAAATCGCCGTGACATTGCTGAATCGGCTTGCAAGCGTCGCCACGCTCGTCTTCACGTTCGCGTCCGGGCATGCATCGGCCGAGCCGCTGAAGCTCGCGTCGCCACAGCGGGGAAGCTGGGAAGGCAGCGTCCCCGAGCTCGGGCAGCAGCAGGGCATCTTCAAGAAGCACGGGCTCGAGCTCGACATCCTCTACACGGCGGGCGGCGGAGAAACGCTGCAGGCCGTGGTCTCCGGCGCGGTCGACCTGGGCCTGAGTGCCGGCACGCTGGCGATCCTCGGCGCGTTCCAGAAGGGGGCGCCGGTGCGCATCGTCGGCGCGAGCTCGACCGGCTCGCGCGAGCTGTTCTGGTACGTCGTGGCGGACTCGCCCGTGCGCTCGATGCACGACGCCAACGACAAGACCATCGCCTACTCCACCACGGGATCGTCGACCAACATCGCGGTCCTGCGCTTCATCGACGAGTACAAGCTCAAGGCCAAGGCTGTGGCCACCGGCGACGTGAGCGCGACCATCACCCAGGTGATGACGCGCCAGGTGGATGTCGGCTGGTCGGTGGCCCCGTTCAACCTCAAGCCGCTCGAAGAGGGCAAGATTCGCGTGATCGCTCGCGCCAGCGATCTTGCCGCCATCCGCAACCAGACCATCCGGGTGCAGATCGCCAACGCCAACGCGCTGACGCAGAAGCACGACGCGATCGTTCGCTACATGAAAGCCTATCGCGAGACGATCGATTGGATGTATGCCAGCCCCGACGCGGTGGAGAAATATCTGAAGTTCAGCGGCTTTGCGCAGGACGTGGTGCAGCGCACGCTCGCTGAGTTCATACCGAAGGAGAGTCTGCAGACTGAGCAAGTGCTCGGCCTCGATGAAGCAATGTCCGACGCCGTCCGCTTCAAATACCTGTCCGCCCCGCTCACCGCCCAAAGCTGGCCGAGCTGATCCAAATTTCAGCGGTGTCACGCTGAAGAGCCGCGAGTCGTTCCCGCGTGGGCGGGAACCCATGAACATTGATCTCGCGAATCTCGGCTGACGGTGTTCATGGGTCCCCGCCTTCGGGGCACCCCGCCGCGTTCCGCGTCGGGGCCCTCGCGGGGACGACGAGTCACAAGAACTTCGAGCGCGGGCTCAGCCCCAGCAGGTGCTGGCCGATGAGCTCGAAATTGGACGAGTGGGCCTGCACCTGCTGCGACACGGTGTGCATGTCGCGGAAGCGCCGCTCGAAGACGTTGCTGTCGAAGATCGCCGTGGCGCCCGCCGCGTGGTAGGCGGCATCGACCACCTCGCGCGACTGCTGCGACGCGTTGGTGATCGCCATGCGCAAGCTTGCGCGCTGATCGAGCGTCACGCTCTCGCCCGCCGCCACCACGTCCCAGATTTCGCGCAGCGTCTGTACCAGGAACGCGCGCGCCGCCTGCAGCCGCGTTTCGGCGAGGCCGACCTGGAACTGCACCGACGCGTTGTCGCGCAGCGTCTGTGGCGCATTGGTCGGGGTTTTCTGCCGCGCCAGGGCGATGAACGAATCGAGCGTGGCGCGGGCGATGCCGAGCGCGACGCCGGCAAAGCCGACGCCGAACAGGTGATAGCTGCTGATGCGATAGAGCGGTCCGCTCTCGCGCCGTTCGGCGGCCGCCTCGCGCGTATAGGAATAGTCGTCCGGCACGAACAAGTCGTCGATGGCGAAGCGGTCGCTGCCGGTCCCGCACAGGCCGATGACGCGCCAGATCTCCGTGAAGGTGGCGCGGTCCTTGCGGAAGAAGAAGGTCCGTTCCGCCGGGGTGCCGTCCGCCTCGAGGCGCGGCGTGCCGTCGGCCTCGCGCACGAGACAATGCGCCGCCAGCCAGCCGGCATGCTTGCTGCCGCTGGCGAATCCCCACGCGCCGCTGGCGCGGTAGCCGCCCTCGACCGTGATCGCCGTACCGAAGCTGGGGCCCGAGGCGACGACCGCACGGGGGTCGCCGAAGATGTCGCGCGCGACGTCCGGCGGCAGATAGGCGGCCGCGATCGAGCCGCCGCAGGCCTGGCCGAGACACCAGGCAGTGCTGGCGTCGGCCTTGGCGATTTCTTCGATCACCGCGAGATAGACCGCCGGCTCAACCTCGGCGCCGCCGAACGCCCGCGGCAGCAGCAGGCGGAACAGCGCCCGATCGTGCAGGCCGGCGAGCACCTCTTCGGCGATCGCCAGGTCGCGCTCGATGCGGTCCGCCGCGCCGGCGATCAATGGCGCGACCTCGCGCGCACGGCCGACCCAGTCGATCGCGGCGTGCTGGTCCGCAGCGTCAGGGGAAAGTCGCTTCAGCATCAATGTCTGTCCCCGAGGTATCCCTGCGCCTCACGCGCGGCGTCCTCCATGGTCATGAACACGGCGCCTTCGGCGGCAAGCTCGGCGACGAGGTTCTCGAAGGCGAGCATGCGATAGCCGCGGCCGATCACGTAGGGGTGCATCGTATAGGTGAGCACGCCCCAGTCGACCGTCTTCTTCATATAGCGGAATTCGTCGAGCCAGTTCTGCATGACGGCGCGCGCCGACTGCAGGCCGGGCAGGATGCCCGACGGCGTGCGCATGAACTCGAAGTGCGGGTGATCGTCCAGCGACCAGCTGATCGGCATCTCGATCAGCGCCGTCTCCTCGCCCGGCATGTACGGCTTTCCCAGTTCGGCGCGATCGCCGCGCCGCGCCCGACAAGGCCAGTAATCGGCGCCCATGAGGCTGCTGTCGTAGAGGAAACCATGACCGATCAGGAGGTCGATCGTGTTGTTGCTCAGATCCCACGAGGGCGACCGGTAACCACGTGCCTTTTTCCCTGTGAGCCGTTCGATCGCTGCGTTGGCGCGCTTAAGATCGGCTTCCTCCTCGTCCCGGCTCTGGTCGGCCGGCGGGACATGGGCCCAGCTGTGATGCGCCACCTCGTGCCCGTTCTCCACCACCTGTTCGCACGCCGCGCGGTGGCTCTCGATGGTGAAGCCGGGGATGAACCAGGTGCTGCGGATGCGGTTCTCCCGCAACAGCGCGAGGATGCGCCGCGCCCCCACCAGCCCGAACTCGCCGCGCGACAGCGGCGTCGGCGTGGTCATGCCGCGCGCAATGAACCCCGACTGGGTGTCGAAGTCGAAAGTGAGGCAGACGATGTGACGGGGCATGTGGAGCATTCAGCGCGAGGAACGAAGCATATTACCGATCTCTACGCAGTTTTGTATGGTTCGCCCGTTTACTTTACGTCGTCCGCGCGAAGGCGGGGACCCATGACCACCGTCGCAGCGATGAGGCAAATCCGGTGATCATGGGTTCCCGCTTGCGCGGGAACGACCGAGAGGGCGGAGCAATCAGTGACATCAAATCCCCGGGCATGACGACGTATGGCGACGAACACCATCGGCATCATCGTGAACGGCGCGACCGGGCGCATCGGCTCGACCCAGCACCTGCAGAACGCCCTGGTCGCAATCTGCCGGGAGGGCGGCTTGGCGATTGGTAAGGACCGCATCGTCCCGCGCTTGCTCCTGGTCGGCCGCGATGGCGAGCGCCTCGATGCCGTCGCCAAGGCGCACGAGGTTGCCGAATGGACCACCGATCTCGACGCCGCACTCGAGAATCGCGACTTTGCCATCTTCTTCGATGCCGCCGCGACGCATCAGCGTCCCGCCGTGCTCGAGAAGGCCATCCTCGCCGGCAAGCACATCTATTGCGAAAAGCCGGTGGCGACCTCCGTGGCGCAAGGCCTGGGCTTGCTGCGGGCCGCGGAGGCGCGCGGCCTCAAAGCCGCGGTGGTCGAGGATAAGGTCTATCTGCCGGGGCTGCAGAAGCTCGCGCATCTCGCCGAGACCGGGTTCTTCGGCCGGGTGGTGAATTTCCGGCTCGAGTTCGGCTGGTGGGTGTTCGACGGCGTCGGCGTGGCGTGCCAGCGGCCGAGCTGGAATTATCGGCGCGCGAGCGGCGGCGGCCTCATTCTCGATATGGTGCCGCACTGGCGCTATCTCGTCGAAGACATCGTCGGCCCGATTGCGCGCGTGGTCAGCGCCGCATGGACGGCGACGCCGGAGCGTGTCGACGAGCGCGGCGAACGCTACCGGGTGGACGTCGAGGATAGCTGCGCCGTGCTGGTCGCCCTTCAGTCCGGCGCCTATGGCACGATCCTGAGCTCGTGGGCGACGCGGGTGCGCCGCGACGACCTCCTCACCCTGCAGGTCGACGGAACGCATGGCTCGGCGATCGCCGGCCTGCATCGCTGCTGGACGCAAACCGCCGACGAGACGCCGCGCATCGCCCATTTCAACGTGAAGGAGGACATCGGCGCCGACTATCGTGCCGGCTGGCGCGAGGTCCCGGCGGCTGGGCCGTACCGGAATCCCTACCGCATCGGCTGGGAGCAGTTCCTGCGCCATATCGTCGTCGGCGCCCCGCTGCGCGCGACGTTTGCCGCAGGCATTCGCGACCTCGCGCTGGCGGAGGCCTGCGCGCGCAGCATGAAGGAGGACAGATGGGTGACGCTCGACGCGCGCTCGTGACCGGCACATCGACCGGCATCGGCCGCGTGATCGCCTTGGCGCTGGCGCGCGAGGGCTACGATCTCGCCATCACCGAGCTCGACACCGATTGGCTCGACGAGCTGATGTGCCATCCCGACTTCCACGGCCGCAAGGTTCTCGCCGTTCGGCTCGATCTGCGCGAGCAGGCGAGCATCGAGGAAGCCTTCGACCGCGCGCTCGCCGGCCTCCGCGAGATCGATCTTCTCGTCAACAATGCCGGCCGCGCCCTGCACAAGCCGGCGGTCGACGTAACGCGGGCCGAATGGGAGGACATCGTCAACACAAATCTGCGCGGCACCTTCTTCATGTCGCAGCGCTTCGGCCGCTATTGCCTCGAGCGCCGGCGGCCGGGCGCGATCGTCAGCCTGGCCTCGACGCACGGCATCATCGGCATTGCCGGGCGCTCCGTCTACGGCATCTCCAAGGCCGGCGTTTCGCACATGACCCGGATGCTGGCGATCGAATGGGCCGAGCGCGGCATCCGGGTGAACGCCATCGCGCCCACCACCGTGCTCACGCCGTCGCGGGAAAAGATGCTGGCCGACCCCAAGGTCCGGCAGGACATGCTCGAGCGCATCCCCACCCGCCGCTTCGCCACCATGGAGGAAGTTGCCGGCGCCGTGATCTATCTCGCCAGCCCGGCCGCCGCCTCCGTCACCGGCCACACGCTGCTCGTCGACGGCGGCCTGACGTCGTATTGATGACTTGTAGGGTGGGTTGAGGCGCTTGACGAGGCGTCGCGATGGTGTCGCAGCGTTGAGCGCCGAAACCCACCATCATCGGTTCCGCGGCTGGTGGGTTTCGCCGCGCCATGCAGCGGCCCCGTTCGCAAGTCGAGCGCGGCGCCTCAACCCACCCTACGGCTACGCCGCCGCTGCCTTGCCGATGGCCGCGTTGACGCGCGGCATCACTTCCTCGGCCATCAGCTGCATCGAGCGCTTGGCGAGGCTCGGGTCGACCCAGTCCATGCCGGCGTAGACGAGCTCGCCGAAATCGCCGGTCTCCCCGCGCAGCGCCAGGATGGCGTCGACCACCTTGTTGACGCTGCCGTGGATCACGCAGTGCTCCATGACGTGGTCGTGCGTGATCTCCTCGTCCGGCTGCTCCCTGTGGCTCTTGAACACGTAGAGCCGCTTGCCGCGCTTCATCTTGTAATGCATCTGCGACCAATAGAACTCGTAGGGGCTGCCCTTGGCGGTGCGGGCATAGCCCTCCGCCGTCTTGTCGTCGTCGGCGACGAAGATCGTGCGCGCCACCCGCCAGTCTCTCACATCGGGCTTCACGCCGACCTCGGCCTTGCCCTTGCAGTAGTTCTCCCAGTGCGACTTCAGATGCTTGGACAGCAGGAAGTTCGCCGACAGCGGATGGAAGTCGCGCTTGCCCATCAGCACGACGCCGGGCGAGAACGGCGCCACCACGGTGCCGACAATTTCCGGGCGCGGCTGCTGATACGGCTTGCCGAGAAAGCCGACGCCGATCTCGAGCGCCTGGGTGCGCGAGGTCGAGACCTTGTAGCGGTTGTCCGGGAAGTCGATGTCGTAGGGCGGCTCGCCCTCCCAGATCGCCAGGATGACATCGATCGCCTCGGCGAACATCTTGTTGCGGTCCTGCTCCAGGATGCCGAGGGCTTCCGCGTCGGAGGTCAGCGCGCCCGGACTGACGCCAAAGATGAAACGGCCTTCCGACAGATGATCGAACATCGCGGCGTGCTGGGCCATCAGCACCGGATGCATATGCGAAAGATTGCTGGTGCCGGTGGCGAGCTTGATGGTCTTGGTGTCCGAAATGAGCGAGGCGTTGAAGATCAGGCTGTTGGTGATGTTCTCGGCCTTGTCGGTGAGATGCTCGCCCATGAAAGCGTCATAGTAGCCGAGGCGGTCCGCCATGATGATGGCCTCGCGGTCTTCTTTCAGCGTCTCCGCCCAATTCCGATGAATCGGGTGCACCGGCATCGTGAAATAGCCCAGTCTCATTCTCGATCTCCACGCGTCTCGATCTCAAAGTTGTTGCCTGCTAGGCTAGCTCGACCAGCGGGCACCCGCCCACTGTCTTATCGCTAAACCACCCCGCCCGCCATCCAAGAGCCCGATCGCCGTGAAAATCCTGCGCTTTGCCGCCGCTGCCGCTTTGGTCCTGGTTGCCGGCGCAGCCTCGGCCGCCGAGACCCTGGTGCGGGTCAACACCTTCCCGACCGCGCGGTCGCTGCCGTTCTTTGTCGGCGTGGAAAAGGGCTTCTTCGCCCGGCACGGCATCAAGCTGGAATTCGAATTCACCGAGAGCTCCAGCGCCCAGCGCGAGGGTCTCGCCAGCGGCAAGTTCGAAGTGGTGCATTCGGCGGTCGACAACGCCGTCGCCATGATCGAAGTGGCCAAGGTCGACGTGGTGATCGTCTCGGGCGGCGACGGCGGCACCAATGAGTTCATCGTCGGCCGGGACATCAATTCGTTCGCGGACATTCGCGGCAAGGCGCTGGTCACCGACGCGCCGAACACCGCCTATGCGCTGCAGGCGAAGAAGATCCTGCTCCGGCACGGGCTCAAGGACGGCGTCGATTACCGCATCAACGCGGTCGGCGCCGGCCCCTTCCGCCTCAAGGCCATGCTGGAAGGCGGCGACAATGCCGCCGCGATCATGAACCTGCCGTTCTCGGCGCAGACCATCGAGGCCGGCCTCAAAAGCCTCGGCCGCACCGTCGACCTGCTCGGGCCGTACCAGGCCGGCGGCGCCTTCGTGCTGCGCGCCTGGGCCAAGGCG
>JBJMSU010000149.1:0-5847 GCA_045801465.1 Xanthobacteraceae bacterium
GCCGGTTGGGGCGGCGCCGAATGTCCAAACGGTCCGGCTCGGGGAATTGCGCCGGATCACGATTGGCGGCGCCGATGCCGATATGAACATAGGTGCCGCGCGACATGGCGACGCCGGCAAGCATCGTGTCCTTCGCGGCCCGCCGGTTGCCGAGTTGATTGGAGCTTTCCAGGCGCAGGAACTCCTCGACCGCGGTTTCGATGCATTCGGGATGTGCCCGCAGGTCCCGCATCGCGTCGGGATTGCGGATCAGGAGATCGACGCCGTTGCCGATGAGATTAGTCGTGGTCTCGTGTCCGGCATTGAGAATGAAAATGCAATTGTGAAGGAGCTCCAGTTCGGTCAGGCGCTCCCCTGATCCCCGGGCCGTGGAAAGGTCGCTGGCGGCAATCAGCTTGGACAGGATTTCGCCCTCGTCCCGGCTCGAGCGCGGGCGCCTTGCGATCAATCTGCGCAGATAGGCTTTGAACTCGTCGACAGCTTGCGTCCCGCGCTCCAATTGGGCCGAGCTCAGCACCGGCTCGAGCGCGCCCAGAATTGCGAGCGACCATTCTCGCAGCGGGCCGCGCTCATCATCCGGTATGCCCAGCATGTCGCCGATCAGCTGGAGCGGGATCGCCGCCGCAAACTCCGCGATCAGGTCCATACCACCCCGCGCCGCGGCGCGATCAAGCAGGCGGTCGACGAGCGCCTCGATGCGCGGCTGCAGCGCTTTCAGCGCCCGTGGGGCGAAGGCTGGCGCCAACAGTTTGCGGACCCTGCTGTGATACGGCGGATCATTGAAAACCAGGCTGGTGGTGTGATGTTCAAAAAGCGAGCTGTCGCCGAAATTCGGCTTGAAATCGACTTTCTTGTCCGAGCTCCATGTCGCCGGATCGCGATAGATCGCCGCGCAATCGTCGTAGCGGCTCAGAAAATAGGATCCGTCCGGCATCCGATGGATGGGGTCGTGCTCACGCAACGCGCGATAGAGGGGAAAGGGATCGGCGAGAAAGGATGCATCGAGCCGTTTGATGTCGAAACGGAGTGCAGCCTGGCGCAGGTCCATCATCTCCTCATACGCCGAGATAGGCGGATTGCACGCGGCCGTCGGCGAGCAGCTCGGCGCCGCGTCCGCCGGCGGTAATGCGTCCGGTCTCCACCACATAGCCGCGGTCGGCGATGGTCAGCGCGGCGCGCGCGTTCTGCTCGACCAGCAGCACGGTGAGGCCGGCCTGCTTGAACCCGGCAACGGCATCGAGGATCTGATCGACCAGAATCGGCGCGAGCCCCATCGAGGGCTCGTCGAGCAGGAGGAGGCGCGGCTTTGCCATCAGCGCGCGGCCGACGGCCAGCATCTGCTGTTGTCCGCCCGATAGCGCTCCGGCGGGCGCGCGTCGCTTGTCGGCCAGCATCGGGAACAAGGCAAAGACCGAGGCCAGCGCCGAGTCGATTTCCGCGGCTGGCCGCGTCCACCCACCAAGCCGGAGATTGTCATCCACCGACAACGGCGCGAATACCTGCCGGCCTTCGGGCACCTGCGCGATGCCGAGCGCGACGCGCGCATGCGCCGGCAGCTTCTCGATCGGCCGTCCGTGGAAGCGAATGCGCCCGCCGGAGATCGGTTGAACGCCGGAAATCGCTCGCAGCAGCGTCGTCTTGCCGGCACCGTTGGCCCCAACCAAGGCAACGATCTCGCCCTCGGCGACCTCGATGGAGACGCCGTGCAGCGCCTCGATCCGGCCGTAGCCGCTTCTCAGGTTTTCAACGGACAGCACGGGCAGTCTCCTGGGCACGGTGGACCCCGAGATAGGCTTCGATCACGGCTGCATCGGCGCGCACCTCGGCGGCCGTGCCCTCCGCCAGTGTGCGCCCATTGGCGAGCACATGGATGCGGTCGGATACGTTCATCACCAGCCGCATGTCGTGCTCGACCAGCACGACCGCGATCCCGCTGCGTGCGATGTCACGGATGATGGTGTCGATCTCGGATGTCTCGACCGGGTTGCAGCCCGCGGCCGGCTCGTCGAGCAGAAGGATTTTCGGCTCGGTCGCGAGCGCGCGCGCGATCTCGAGGCGCTTGAGCGCGCCATACGGGAGCGTCCCGGCCGGCCGGTCGGCGACCTCCGGTAAACCCACTTGCGCGAGCAGCGCCTCGGCGCGGCGGCGCGTGTCCCGGTTCTGCTCGCGAACCGCCGGCAACGCCAGGAGGTGAGGCAGCACGTTACGGCGCTCACGCAGATGCCGGCCCACCATCACGTTCTCGATCGCGCTCATGCGAAGGAAGACGTTGATATTTTGGAACGTGCGCGAAAGGCCGCGGCGCGCGAGCCGATGCGGCGGCTGGCCCGTCACATCCTCGCCGTCGAGCGTCACTCGCCCACGCCGCGGCATGAACAGCCCGCAGACCAGGTTGAACAACGTGGTCTTGCCGGCGCCGTTCGGGCCGATGATCGCGAAGATTTCACCCCGCTTGACGGCGAACGAGACGCCGTCGACGGCGGCGACGCCGCCGAACTCGATCGCGAGCGTATCGGCGACCAGCAGGGTCATAGCGGCTTGCGTTCGATCAGTGCAGCGAGGCCCGGCACGATGCCGGCGCGCAGGAAGATCATGAATACGATCATGATCGTGCCGAGCGCGATTTGCTCGTAGTCGTGGAAGACCGTCAGCAGCTGCGGCAGGACCGTCAGCAGGGCGGCGCCGACCACGCTGCCGAGGATCGAGCCGAGCCCGCCCATCACCGCCATGGCGACGAATTCGATGGAGCGCAGGAACCCGGCCGCGACGGGAGTAACGAGGCCGTCGAAGAGCGCCAGGTACGCGCCGGCGACGGCCGCATAGACCGCCGAAAGCACGAATGCGATGAGCTTGTAGCGCGCCACGTCGACACCGAGCACGGTCGCCGCGATCTCGCTGTCGTGGATGGCGCGGAAGGCGCGGCCGGTCGGGCTGTCGATCAGGTTGATCGCGACCAATACGCCGAGCGCGAGCGTCGCGCCCGAGATCCAGTACCAGGTCTGGGTCCCGCGCGCCGTCCAGCCGAGAAGGACGAGCCGGGCCACCGGCATGCCGTCGGGCCCTCCGGTCCAGCGCGCCTCGTTGGTGAACACCATGCCGATGAGAAGGCCCATGCCGAGCGTGGCGACGGCGAGGTAGTGACCCTTCAGCCGCAGGATCGGCCGGCCCACCACGAAGGCGAGCAGGCCGGCGAGCGCCGCGCCCACCAGCAGCGATGCCCATGCCGGCACGCCGAGATGCGCCGGCCCGATCGCGACCGAATAGGCACCGATGCCGAAGAACCCGGCGTGGCCCAGGCTCACCTGGCCCGCGAAGCCCATCAGAAGGTTGAGCCCGAGCACCGCCAGGGCAAAAATGAAGACCAGCGTGGCAATGCGCAGATAGAACGGGGACGGCGCGACGAGCGGCAACAGCAGCACGGTCGCCGCGACGGCCATGAGCGCCGCATAGCGGTTGCCGGCCAGGCTGGCGATCGTGCCGCGCATCACACCCGCTCGATCGTGTTGCGGCCGAACAGGCCCTGCGGCATGGCGAACAACACGGCCAGGATGACCAGGAATGCGATCGCGTCCTTGTACGACGACGAGAGATAGCCGGCGCCGAACGTCTCCAGCAGCCCGACCAGGAGGCCGCCCGCGATGGCGCCCAGCGGATGACCGATGCCGCCCAACATCGCGGCGGCGAAGCCCTTGAGCGCGAGCAAGGTGCCGACGTCGTAACTCGTGAGCACGATCGGGGTGACCAGGATGCCGCCGACCGCGCCGATCGCGGCCGAGATCGCGAACGACAACATGACCACGCGCGAGGTGTCGATGCCGACGAGGCGCGCGGCCAGGCGATTGGCGGCGGTGGCGAGCATCGCCTTGCCGTAAAGCGTGCGGTTCATGAACAACCAGAGCAGCAGCACAACGATGCCAGCGCCGGACAGCACGATCACGCTCTGCGGCAGGATCGCGGCACCGCCGACGAGCCAAGGCTCGGCGCCCAGGAACGGCGGCAGGCTATGGAAATTCTTGTCGAATCCAACCCCGGCGAGGCCGCGCAGCAGAATCGACGCGCCGATGGTGACGATGATGAGGGTGACGGCGGACGCATCACGCGCCGGTTCGATGGCAAGCCGGTGCAGCAGCAGACCGACCGCAACCGCGACGACGATCGCCAGCAGCCCGGCGACCGGCAAGGGCGCCCCGGCGGCGGCGAGAACGTAAGTCACCATGCCGCCGATCATCACGAACTCGCCCTGGGCGAAGTTGATGACGTCGGAGGAGCTGTAGATCAGCGTGAAACCAACCGCGACCAGCGCATAGATCGCGCCGACCGTGAGGCCCGAGAACAGGAACTGGAGGAATTCCGGCATCGCGAGGGCAAGCTATTGCGCCAGGGTCCAGTCGCCGTTCTTGATCTCCAGCATGCGGAAGGCTGTCAGGTCGAGGCCCAGATGATCGGTCGGCGTCATGTTGACAACGCCGCCGGTGCCGATGAACCCGCGGGTCTTCTCGATCTCGTCGCGCACCTTGGCCTTCTCGAAGCTCTTGGCGCGCTGCATGGCCGCGACCAGGATCATCAGCCCGTCATACATGTGGCCGCCGAACGTGGAGACAGGTTGCCCGGTCTTGCTTTCGTAGGTCTGCTTGTAGTCCACCACGACCTTTCTCTGGCTGTCGTTCGCGGGCAGCTTGTCGGCGACCAGGAGGGCAGCGGCCGGCAGCCGCACGCCTTCCGCGGCGGCCGGCGTCGCCAGTTCGATGAACTGCTTCGTGCCGATGCCATGGCCGTGATAGAGCGGCACCGTGATGCCGAGCTGGCGGTAGTTGCGTGTCACGATCGCGGGACCTTGGCCGAAGCCGGGATTGATCACCGCCTGCACGCCGGCCTTGCTCTTGATATTCGTCAGCTGCGCCGTCATGTCGCTGTCGCGCGGCTGATAGCTCTCCTCGTGCAGCACCTCGAGGCCGTACTTGCCCGTGATCGTCATGCACTGGTCCCGCATCGACTTGCCGAACGCGTCGGCGCCGGAGATCAGCGCGACCTTGGTGAGGTTGCGCTTTTTCAGATCTTCGAAAATCTTCTCGCACGCCATCAGATCGGTATGCGGAGTCTTGAAATTCCACTTCTTGGCAGGGAACACCGCCTGCACGGCGCCGGCAAAGTTGATGAGCGGAATCTGGTTTTCTTCGGCGAGCGCGATGATCGGCATGGTGGTCGCGGTGGTGGAGCCGGCGAGCAACGCATCGACCTTGTCTTCCTCGATGAGGCGGATCGCGAAGGTGCGCGCCTGATTGGGGTCGCTGCCGTCGTCGTAGATCACGAGCTTGATGGGCTGACCATTGATACCGCCCTTGGCGTTGATGTCGGCGGCGTACATTTCCAGCGTTTTCTTCTCGGGATCGCCGAGGAACGAGGCGGGACCCGTGACCGACAGCACCGCTCCGATCTTGACATCGGCCAGGACGTCGCCGGCAGCCATGATGGTCGCCAGGCCCAATGCCGACGCAATCACGCGTCCTATGGCTGTGCCCGCCATTGTCTCCTCCCGGTTCCAGTTCCTTACCAGCCAAGCGTATCATGCTTCTGGGACATTGCGCAGTCGCAGGCGGCCGCGTCGAAAGTAGCCGCTCACGTGACGAATAGAGGGCGAACGGCGTTGGTCCACTGCTTTTGCCACCACTCGGATTTGCAGACGTACGCGGCTATATCCGCTCCTCACATGGTCAAGCAGACCTACGCCAAAATTTGGCGGCAGGTCTCAAATTGATCCCGACATTGGCTAGGAGTTTCACACTGGAGCCATTTGCGGAGTCGGGTGAGGGCGTGTTCGCGTCAGCCGGAAGGCGTAAGGTGAAGACC
>JBJMSU010000152.1:0-11486 GCA_045801465.1 Xanthobacteraceae bacterium
AACACTTCCAAATTATGTTGGAACCAATCTATTCCCGTTTGCCACATGCTACCCCACAATCGAAGCGAGCATAATTGGCTGGGCCACTTTTTGGCAATAAGCTAGATGCACTTCGGTATCCGAACAAACCAATGACAACTAGTGAGGTCAACTCCAGCCAACAATTGCCTGCCCGAGGTAGATCGCCAGCACCCGGTTGCCGAATCCACGCGAAGCAATCAATGATCCTCGAACTCGTCTTCGTCGTTGACCTTGCTGTTGCCCCTGAACCAGCGCGAAACCGATTTTTTGCTGCTGCCGAGCGATCCCGTCGAATAGGGATCGCGTGCCGCATAGGGGTTACGCTGCCCGGCGCGCGCGGCGACCTGGTCGCCCGAGACGGCGGCGGGCTGGCAGATGGTGCGGCGGGAGGCGCGGCGCATCAGGTCGACGTGGATGTGATCCTCATGATGGACGTTGGAGCCCGGCGCCAGCACGGTGTTGAACTGCTGGCAGGCGGTCGCCTGCACGTCGCGCAGAAAGCCCTGCTCTTCCGGCATGCCGCGCCAGCCGTCCTTGACGGTGATGCGACGTCCGTCGGCGAGCGTGAAGGCGGCGATATCCAGCGCGTTGCCGAACGCGTGCTCGGAAATATGCGCGCTGGGATTGCCGTTCATGCCGCGGCAGGAATAGGCGGAGATCTGCTTGATCTCGACCACCGGCTGGCCGAACCAGCGCACCGCGGCGGGCTGGACGGAAGCCGAGATCCATTGGTCGAGCGCCGATACCATCGGGCAGGCAAGCGTTGCCGCCGGCACCACCGCCGCCGGCCCGCTCGCCAGCCCCGGCGTTGAAGGTCCGAGTCGCGGAAGCGGTTCGGCATCGTATCCGGGCTGCGCATCATATCTGGGCTGCGACTCGTAGCGACCGGCACCTTGGCTGGGCTGCGGCCCATCGGGATTCTGGCGCGCGCCATACGGCACCGGCGTCCCATAGCGGCGCGGCGCCGGCGTGTAGTACGGGTCGGGCGGCTGCGTGCGCGGCGGATCGTAAGGTCCCTCGCGCGTCGAGTACGGCCGCGGCGCGTAGCCGGGCTCAGGCAGCGGCGCTCGCGATACGGAGGAGCGTGGCGCCGGATAGTTCGCCGCGGGAGGCGGATCGGCTTCGTCCTCCTCGTCGGGATCGACTCCCGGCGGCTTGAGCGACAGCGGCGCGCCCGGTTCGGCCGGATAGGATTGCTGCCGATAGGATTCGCGTGTTTGCGGATAGCCGCCGTCGCTCGGCGCCGCGGCGCGCGGCTGCGGATATGATTGTTGAGGGTACGCCTCGCGTGGCTGCGGATAGCCGCCATAGCCAGGCGCCGTCGCCGGGCGCGGCGACGGATAGGACTGCTGCGGATAGGGCTCGCCCGGCTGGGGATAGGCGCCATAACCCGGGGCTGCGGCCGGCCGCGCCGGCGCGTATTGCGGGATCGGCGCCGGTGGCCTGAGCTCGTCGGCAAAGCCGAGCACCGAGCTCTCCCCCAGAACCGCGACCTTGAGTGGGAAATCGGCGCCGCAAATGCCGGGGCCGCTGATGGCCGGCAGTTGCGCGAGCACGGGGCTGGGCTTGACCTGGCCGGATTGCAGGCAGGCGACCTCCGCGTCGTGCCGCCATGGCTCGCGCTGCTGCGCGAGCCAGCCGCCACCGCATCCGGCGAGCGCCACGAGCACGAAAAAGCCGACGAGATACAGGAACGGGTTCAGGCGCGCGCGCGCAAATGCGGAACGCGTCCCCGGCTCTTGAGTTGGTCGAGTCTTCGCACGGCCAACCCGACGCCACTTCGTCTGACAACGCTGACGCCAAACTCTGCGCAACATACCTCGACAATGCGAGGCATTGATTTAACGATCGATCAATGATCGGGGCACGTGAAAACGCCCATTGCGCAACGAGGTAAATGCCCGGTTACTGTTCGGCAGTCTTGATCCGCGGCATGCTTTGGGGCCACATCGTCGCGCGGAGGCGGGCCAGCATGGACGGCAAAGCGAAATATATTTTTCCCATCCTGATCACCGCCATCATCGTGTTTGTGGTGAGCGGCGTCGTGACCTGGACCAATATCGGCTTTCGCTTCGATTTCGTGCGCCGCTGGTTGTCTGCCTTCGCGGTCGGCTGGCCGGTTGCGGCCGTGACGGCCTTCGTGGCGATCCCGTTCGTGCGGCGTGCAACAGCGCGACTGGTAGCGCTCATCGAGGCAAGGACGTGATGCTCTCGGCGCTCGATCTCGCGCGCCGGATCGAAGCCGGCGAGCTCACTCCCGCGGCGGTGATCGACCTGTGTGCCGCGGCCATTGCGGCGCGCGACGGAGAGATCGGCGCCTTCGTGGCGCTCGACATCGAGGCCGCGCGTCGGCGCGCGACCGACTTCGCCGCGGCGCTCACGGCTGGGCCGCTGCGCGGGTTGCCGGTGGGTTTCAAGGACATTTTCGACACGGCCGATTTTCCCACCGAATACGGCTCGCCGATCTACCGCGGCCATCGTCCGGCGGCGGACGCCGCCGTGGTGGCGATGACGCAGCGGGCCGGCGGCATCGTGCTGGGCAAGACCGCGACCACCGAGCTTGCGCACATGCACCCGACGAAGACGCGCAATCCCGTCGACTTGGGCCACACGCCGGGCGGATCGTCTTCCGGCTCCGCCGCAGCGGTTGCGGCCGGTATGCTGCCGCTCGCGTTCGGCACCCAGACCGGCGGGTCGGTGATCCGCCCTGCCGCCTTCTGCGGGGTTGCGGGATTCAAGCCCTCGTACAAGCTCATCCCGACCGTCGGCGTGAAGGCCTTCTCGTGGCACCTCGACACGGTCGGCCTGTTCGCGGCGGGCGTCGCCGACGTCGCCTTCGCGGCGGCGGCGATTACCGGTCGCGACCTGCGGGTCGACCGCCAGGCGCCGGCGCCGCCGCGCATCGGGCTCATGCGCACGCACCTGTGGGCCGAGGCAAGCGCCGCCATGCAGCGCGCCATCGAGACGGCGGCGAAAGCGGCGGCCGCCGCCGGCGCCCGCGTCGCGGACTTAGGCCTGCCGCCGATCCTCGAAGATGCCTGGCGCGCCCATCCGACCATTCAGGACTACGAGGCCACTCGCGCCCTCGCCTTCGAATATGACCGTCACCGCGAGCGCATCGCGCCGGTGACCCGCGAGTTGCTCGATGCCGCGGCTTTCATCACGGCGGAGGCCTATGACGCAGCGCGCCGCACGACACGTCTCGCCCGCCAGGGACTGATGGACCTGATGAGTGACTGCGATGTGCTGCTGACGCCATCGGCGCCCGGCGCAGCGCCATTGACCTTGAACTCGACCGGATCGGCTGCCTTCAATCGCCTGTGGACCCTGATGGGAACACCCGCCGTGAACGTGCCCGGGCTGAGCGATGCCAACCGGTTGCCTCTGGGCGTGCAGGTGGTTGGACGCTTCGGCCGTGACCGCGCCACGCTGGAAGCGGCGCTGTTCCTCGAGAAAGCGCTGGCGCAGCACGCGGACGCTCGGGTTGAGCCGGCACTTTGAGTCGGAGGTCAAGGCATGATGGTATGCCACCGATTTCCCGGCGATTTTTCCGGGAACGGTTCTCCACAATTGACGTTGCGCTGCGGATAGATTTAACGCATGGGATTCAGTACTTTCGGCGTCCGCGGCCCAGCTTTTTTGGCTGTGACGCGGGAACCATCCCGCACAGCAGCACGTTTCGTTCTTTGGGCTGGGACTGCTCTCTGATAGAATTCGGCTATTCAACAGCGAGGAGGCATATGCCCACGGACCTTGCCATCAAGCTGAATGTGCTCGCGATCGGCATGGCGTTCGCCTTCGTGGGCGCCATTCTGTTCGGTGCCTTCTGAGCTCGGGAATTTGTCGAGACCGCCAAGACCCGCGTGCTAGCGTCAGGTTTGCTGGGACATGGCCAAAGTTGACCGAACACCGGAGAAACCTCTCCGGTGTTCGTTGCTTTGTGAGGCCGCGCTTTCAATTCGCTCGTGATAGCACTTGAACCGGATGATATGGACGCACCGGCCGAGGAGACCATATGCGCCCAAAGACGTTGCTGGAGATCGCCGGCGCCAGCGCGCGGCCCGCGCGGCTGCGCGATGCGGCGATCGTGGTGATCGATGCCCAACAGGAATACGTCGATGGCGTGCTGGCACTGCCCGGGATCGCACCGGCGCTGGACGAGATCGGACGGCTGCTCGCCCGGGCGCGCGCGATCTCGACGCCCATCATCCATATCGTTCACCACGGCAACCCGGGAGGCCCGTTCGCGCCCGATTCGGCCGGCGCCGAGATCGCCTCTCCGGCGACTCCCGCGCCCGGAGAGCCCGTCGTGGGCAAGCGGCTGCCCAATGCGTTCGGCTCGACCGACTTGGCCGACCGGCTGCATGCCTTGAAGAAACCCGAGATCGTGCTGGTGGGATTCATGACCCACATGTGCGTCGAGGCGACCGCACGCGCGGCCATCGACAACGGGCTCAAAGCAACCGTCATCGCCAGCGCGACGGCAACCCGCGACCTGCCCGATCCGCTCACCAGCCAGGTCGTGCCGGCGGCGGAAGTCCAGCGCAACGCGCTTGCCGCGCTCGCCGACCGTTTCGCCACCATCGTGCCGAACACGGCGGCGGTGGCGGATTGATCACGTGTCCCGGGCGCAGCGCAGCACGCAATGGTGCGCTGCAGACCCGGGATCCCGGTTAGCTAAAAGCAACCTGCCTCCCGCGTCTGCGGTGCATCCCTTCGCTCACGCTTCGTGCTGCACCGCGCGCGGGACACGCGGCTCATAATGATCGGCTACTCCGCCGCCGTCCTCACCGCTGCCAGGGGATCATAGTTGAGGATCGGCGCCAGCCAGCGCTCGGCTTCGTGAATCGTCCAGCCCTTGCGCTGCGCGTAATCCTCGACTTGGTCGCGTTCGATCTTGCCGATGCCGAAATAGTGGCTATCCGGGTGGCTGAAATAGAGCCCGCACACCGACGCGCCGGGCCACATGGCGAAGCTTTCGGTGAGCGTGACGCCGATCCGGCCGTCTTCCAGTAAATCAAACAACGTCGCCTTCTCGGTGTGATCGGGCTGCGCCGGATAGCCTGGGGCGGGACGGATGCCGCGATATTGCTCGGCGATCAAATCCTGTGTGCCGAGCGCCTCGTCGGCCGCATAGGCCCAGAATTCCTTGCGCACGCGCTCGTGCATACGCTCGGCGAAGGCCTCGGCCAGCCGGTCGGCCAGCGCGCTCACCATGATCGCCGAATAATCGTCGTTGGCGCCCTTGAGGCGCGCCGCAACTTCGGCCTCGCCCAATCCCGCCGTTACCGTGAAGCCGCCGACATAATCGGCAAGCCCGCTCGAGCGCGGCGCGACGAAGTCGGAAAGCGCCACGTTGGCGCGGCCTTCGCGCCGCGTCAGCTGCTGGCGCAGCGTATGCAGCACCGCGACCGGTTGGGTTCTCGTCTCATCGGCAAAAACGAGGACATCGTCGCCGTCGGAATTGGCCGGCCAGAAGCCCACCACCGCGGCGGCACGGAACCAGTTCTCCGCCACGATGGTTTTGAGCATCGCCCGCGCGTCGTCGTAAAGGCCGCGCGCCGCTTCGCCGTATTTCGCATCATCGAGGATGGCCGGGAACTTGCCGGTCAGCTCCCAGGTGGCGAAGAACGGCGACCAATCGATATAGTCGACGAGCTCGGCGAGCGCGTAGTCGGTGAAAACCTTGATGCCGGTGAAGCGCGGGCGCGGCGGCGCATAGGCGCCCGACCAGTCGAGCTTCAACGCATTGGCGCGAGCGTCGGCAAGCCGCAGCCGCTGCTTCTCCTCCTGGCTGCGCGCATGCGCCGCCGCGATCTTGGCGTACTCGCTGCGGATATCCGCAACATAGCCGGCGCGCGACGTCCGCGACATCAGCGCCGAGGCGACGCCGACAGCACGGCTGGCGTCGGTCACATACACGGCCTGTCCGCGCCGGTAGTTCGGATGGATCTTCACCGCCGTGTGCACGCGGCTGGTGGTCGCGCCGCCGATCAACAGCGGCAGCTCGAAGCCCTGCCGCTCCATCTCGGCGGCGACGTGACACATCTCGTCGAGCGAGGGCGTGATCAGCCCGGACAGGCCGATGATGTCCGCCTGCTCGGCGCGCGCGGTCTCCAGGATTTTCGCCGCCGGCACCATGACGCCGAGATCGACCACCTCGTAATTGTTGCACTGGAGCACGACGCCGACGATGTTCTTGCCGATGTCGTGCACGTCGCCCTTGACGGTGGCCATGATGATCTTGCCGTTGGAGCTGCTCTGGCCTCTATCGTTGGCCTGCTTCTCCTCCTCCATGTACGGCAGCAGATAAGCCACCGCCTGCTTCATCACGCGCGCCGACTTGACCACCTGCGGCAGGAACATGCGGCCCGAGCCGAACAGGTCGCCGACGACGTTCATGCCGTCCATCAACGGCCCTTCGATGACGGAGAGCGGCCGGTCGGCCTGCTGCCGGGCTTCTTCCACGTCCTCGGTGATGAAATCGGTGATGCCGTGCACCAGCGCGTGCGAGAGGCGCTTGCCGACCGGCCACTCGCGCCAGGCGAGATCGGCCTCCTTGCGCTCCTGGCCGTGCCCGCGGAAGCGCTCGGCGAGCGCCAGCAACCGCTCCGCCGCGTCCTTGCGGCGATTGAGCACGACGTCCTCGCAGGCCTCGCGCAGCTCCGGGTCGACGTCATCGTAGACCGTGATCTGCCCGGCATTGACGATGCCCATATCCATGCCGGCCTTGATGGCGTGGTAGAGGAAGACCGAGTGCATCGCCTCGCGCACCCGCTCGTTGCCGCGGAACGAGAACGACAGGTTGGAAACGCCGCCCGAGATATGCACGTGCGGCAAATCTTTGCGGATTTGGCGCGCCGCCTCGATGAAGGCAACGCCGTAACCGTCGTGCTCCTCCATGCCGGTGGCGATGGCGAAGATGTTCGGGTCGAAGATGATATCCTCGGGCGGAAAGCCGACCCGGTTCACCAGGATGTCGTAGGCGCGCGCGCAAATCGCGGTCTTGCGCGGAATCGTGTCGGCCTGGCCCTTCTCGTCGAACGCCATCACCACGACGGCGGCGCCATGCCGGCGCACGATCTTGGCCTGACGGATGAACTCCTCCTCGCCTTCCTTCATCGAGATCGAGTTGACCACCGCCTTGCCCTGCAGGCACTTCAGTCCGGCCTCGATGACGTGGAATTTCGAGGAATCCACCATCACCGGCACGCGCGCGATCTCGGGCTCGGCGGCCACGAGATTGAGGAACGTCGTCATCGCGTTCTCGGAATCGAGCAGGCCCTCGTCCATGTTCACGTCGATGATCTGGGCGCCGTTCTCGACCTGCTCGCGCGCGATCGCGAGCCCGGCCGCATAGTCGCCGGCGGTGACCAGCTTGCGGAACTTGGCGGAGCCGGTGACGTTGGTGCGCTCACCCACGTTGACGAAGGGAATTTCCGGCGTAAGCGTGAACGGCTCGAGACCGGAGAGGCGCAGCAGCCGCGGCACCTCGGGGACCGCACGCGGCGTCTTGCCTTCGACCGCTCGCGCGATGGCACGAATATGCGCCGGCGTCGTCCCGCAGCAGCCGCCGACGATGTTGACGAGACCGGAGGCGGCAAATTCACCGATCAGCTCGGCCATGTATTCGGGGCTCTCGTCGTACATCCCGAATTCGTTGGGTAATCCGGCATTGGGATAGGCGCACACGAGCGTATCGGCGATGCGGCCGATCTCGGCGATATGTGCGCGCATCTCGGCTGCGCCCAGCGCGCAGTTGAGGCCGATCGAAACGGGCGCGGCGTGGCGCACCGAATGCCAGAACCCGGCCGGCGTCTGGCCCGACAGCAGCCGCCCGGAACGATCCGTGATCGTTCCTGAGATCATCACCGGCAGGTGCGCGCCCCGCTCGTCCGCCAGCTCGGCGATGGCGTAGAGCGCCGCCTTGGCGTTCAGCGTGTCGAAGATGGTCTCGATCAGCAGAACGTCGGCGCCGCCGTCGACAAGTCCGCGGATCTGCTCCCCATAGGCTTCGCGCAGCTCGTCGAAGGTGATGGCGCGGAAGCCCGGATTGGCGACATCGGGCGAGATCGAGGCGGTGCGATTGGTGGGCCCGATGGCGCCGGCAACGAAGCGGCGACGGCCGTCTTCGCGCTGGGCCGCCTCGGCCGCCTCGTGCACCAGCCGCGCGCCTGCGACGTTGAGCTCGTAGGCGATCTCTTGCAGGCCGTAATCGGCCTGGGCGATGCGGGTCGAGGAGAACGTGTTGGTGCAGACGATGTCGGCGCCGGCACGAAAGTAGGCGAGGTGGATGTCGCGCACGGCGTCGGGGCGGCTGAGGTTGAGCAGGTCGTTGTTGCCGCGCACCTCGCGGTTCCAGGCGTCGAAGCGCGCGCCGCGATAGCCTTCCTCGTCAAGCCCGAGCGCCTGGATCATGGTGCCCATGGCGCCGTCGAGCACCAGGATGCGCGTCGCCGCCGCTTCGCGCAGCTCGCGTTCGAGCGGAGACAGGTTCAACAATTCGGGCATCGCGGTTACGCGCTCTTCTCCCTCTCCCCGGTGGGGAGAGGGTCGGGGTGAGGGGGCTCCAAACCATGTTGATTTAACGTGCCGAGAATCGTCTCGACCACGCCATCCGTATTTGCCAACACGTCGTTGTTCCAGAATCGAAGCACGAGGTATCCCATCGATTCCAAGATCCGCGTGCGCGCGATGTCTTGCTCGGCTCGTTCGGTGTGCTGGCCACCATCAAGCTCGACGAGGAGCCGAGCATCGGCACAGATGAAGTCGACAACATATCGATCGATCGGCGCTTGCCTCCGGAATTTCCAACCCGCGAGGCGGCGATCGCGAAGACGAAACCAAAGCACGCGCTCCGCATCAGTCTGATTGCGGCGCAGTCGTCGGGCAGTGCCGATGTTTTCTTTCATTGCTGCCCCTCACCGCACACTGAAGAGAACTCGTGCGCACGCAGCGCCACTCGCTCCACCTCTCCCCAGCGGGGAGAGGTCGGCGCGCTTGGCGCGCCGGGTGAGGGGGACAATGTCTTGCCTGATCGCGCGATCCTTGCCCCCTCACCCCGACCCTCTCCCCTCCGGGGAGAGGGAGCGCGCCGAGTTCTTGGTTTCGTCAATGCCAATTCCGCCATCATCATGCCGCCTCGCGTTTCGCTTCCGCGCGCAGGCCGAGCAGGTGGCAGATGGCGAACACGAGATCGGCGCGGTTCATGGTGTAGAAATGGAAGTCGGTGACGCCCTGATCCACCAGGTCGATCACCTGCTCGGCCGCCACCGCAGCGGCGATCAGCTTGCGCGTGGCCGGGTCGTCATCGAGGCCGTCGAACCGCTCGGCGAGCCAATCCGGCACCGTGGCGCCGCAGCGGCCGGCGAAGGATTTCGCCTGCTTGAAGTTCTGCACGGGGAGGATTCCCGGCACGATGGGAATCGTGATGCCGCGCGCCCGCACCCGGTCGAGATAACGGAAATAGCGGTCATTCTCGAAGAAGAACTGGGTCATGGCGCGGGTCGCGCCGGCGTCCACCTTGGCCGCCAGCATGTCGATATCGGCCTCGACCGAGGCGCTGTCGGGATGCTTCTCCGGATAGGCCGCGACCGACACCTCGACGTCGGCGATGCGCTTGATCCCGGCGACGAGATCGGCGGCATTGCGGTAGCCGCCGGGATGCGGCGCGTAGCGCTCGCCGACGCCGCTCGACGGATCGCCGCGCAGCGCCACGATATGGCGCACGCCGGCTTCGCAATAGGCGTGGATCACGGCATCGACGTCCTGGCAGGTGGCTGCCACGCAGGTGAGATGCGCGGCCGGCGTCAGCGCCGTCTCGTTGACGATGCGCTTGACCGTCGCGTGCGTGCGCTCACGCGTCGAGCCGCCGGCCCCGTAGGTGACCGAGACGAAGCTCGGGCTGAGCGGCGCGAGGCGGCTGATGGATTCCCACAACGTCTTTTCCATCTCCTCGGTCTTGGGCGGAAAGAACTCGAACGACACACGGATGCGCCGCGCGCCCTCACCGGTGACGAAGCGGCTCGCGCGGATGTTCGTTGCGGGTTGCATCAGGCGACCTCCCGGGTAGCGGGCTCGGCCAGTACCAAGCGCGGATCGCGCGCCAGCCACAGCGAGACGGCAATCTTCCCCGCCGATCCGGCATCGGGCGGGAGCGTGCGGTGGGCCACGACGTCGAGTCCCGCGGCCGTCATCCACTGGCTCACGGCTTCGGCGGCAAAGCCGAGGCGCCGGTGGGCATGCTCCTCGCGCAGGAACTCGAGATCGTGCGGCGCGAAGTCGATCACCAGCAACCGGCCACCGGGCCTGAGCACGCGTGCTGCCTCCGCGATCGCGCGCGCGCCGTCGTCGAGATAGTGCAGCACCTGGTGGATCAGCACCACATCGAAACTGTCGCGCGGCAGCGCGAGGTCGTAGATGTCGCCCTGGCGCACGCTCACATGCCTTAAGCCCGCCCGCTCCAGGCGGGAGCGGGCAATCGCCAGCATGGCGTGCGAGAGATCGATCCCGAGCCCACGCTCGATATGCGGGCCGAACAGTTCGAGCATGCGGCCGGTGCCGGTGCCGAGATCGAGCAGCGAACGGAACGGACGCTCCGCAAGCGCCTCGCGGATGGCCGCTTCGACCGCTGCGTCCGCGACGTGCAACTGGCGAATGCGATCCCACTCGGCCGCGTGCGCGCGAAAATACGCCTGCGCGGCCGCCGCGCGCGCGGCCCGCACGGCGGCAAGCCGCTCGTGGTCGCGCACGATTGTCGGGTCGGCGGGATCGAGCCGGGCGAGAAGTCCTCGCGTCACCTCGGCGGCGAGGGCCCGGTCGGCGAGGCGAAAAAACGCCCAGCTTCCCTCGCGGAAGCGCTCCACCAGGCCGGCATCGGCAAGGAGCTTCAAATGCCGAGAGATGCGCGGCTGCGATTGGCGCAGGATCTCGGTCAGATCCGAGACCGTCAGCTCGGCCTCGGCCAGGAGCGTGAGCACACGCAGCCGCGTCGTTTCGCCGGCCGCCTTGAGTACGGCATGGAGCTCTGCGAAGCTGACTGGGGTCTGGGCCGTCGACATCGAGTTCTCGCCTGCGGTATCGCCGCCGTATGGCATAAAGATATCTTTATATCCTTAATCCGTGGGACGCAAGCCCACGCAGGGCGGATCAATGGGCAGCAGCCCATTCCGGACATCACTTTCCTCATCCTGGAGTGCCAACGGCGCTTGGCCTATGCCCGAGTGAACGACCTCGTCCTTCGAGACGCGGCCACGGAAGTCGGCTGCTGCCGACTTCCGCGAACTTAAGCGCCGATCTCGGGTAAACCCGAGATCGGTGGCCGCCCTCAGGATGAGGTCTATCGTTGCGATCCTCATGGTGAGGAGCGTCGCGTCCTTCGACAGTCACCCTCATCCTGAGGAGCCCGCGAAGCGGGCGTCTCGAAGGATGGGGTGACTGCTCAGGATGAGGGCGACGCGTCTCGA
>JBJMSU010000162.1:0-32647 GCA_045801465.1 Xanthobacteraceae bacterium
GTCGATGGTGTAGCCGTCGGGCGCCGCGCGCGCGACGCGGCCGACCGCGATGCTGCCCCCTGCGCCGCCGACGTTCTCGATGATGACCGGCTGGCCGAGCAACGGCCGCATGCGCTCCGCCATGATGCGGGCGACAACGTCCGTCGACCCGCCCGGCGGGAACGGCACGACCAGCGTGATGGTGCGCGACGGATAGGTCTGGCCGTGCGCATCCATGATGCCAGCAAATGCCGCCAGCGCCGCCGCAACAATCAGCTTGATCATGCTCGTCCCTCCCCCATCGTCGTTCACCGCCGGGCACAGTCGGTCAGTTGCTTCTCCTCGATCGTGAACACCGCCGCCGCCTTGATCTCGATGTTCCTGACGACACAGACGCGGCCGCGAACATCGGCGAGCTTCGCGTCATAGCGGCCGGGCTCGATGCCGGTGATGCGCAGACGCTCGTCGTGATCGACCTCGCCGTCACGATCGTTCTTGCACTGGTTCGGGCCCCACTCGTTCTTGCCGGCGAGGGAGAGATAAAATTCCTTCACGGTATTGGCGGTCAGGTTCCAGAAGCGGATGCCGCGGCGATCCTGCGCGGTCGCGGCGGAACAGACCAGCAGCAGCACAAGCCCGGCACCCAGCAACTCGCGCATCGGAATTCTCTACCGCCTCGCGCCATCACTGCCGCAGGGCTCGTTGCAGATTGATCGCCTTGTCGAGGTTCCTGGCGGATTCGAGACCGATCGGCGCGACGAGCTTCGCCGAGACGAGATCGGCGCCCGAGAAGTCGGCGCCGGCGAGCCGTGCGCCGGTCAGATCGGCGCCGCCAAGCGAGGCCCCGACGAGTGAGGCGCCGGTCAGGTCGGCATCCTTGAGCGAGGCGAATTCGAGGTCGGTGCGGGAAAGATCGGCGTCGCGCAGATTGGCGCCCTGCAGATTGGCGGATTTGAGCACCGCGCGCATCAGCCCCATGGACTGGTTCTTCATATCGGCGCCGAGGCGCGCGCCGGTGAGCGAAGCGCCGACGAGGCTCGCGTTCGTCAAGTCGGCCGTGATGCGGGCGCCGGAGAGATCGGCGCCGTCGAGCCGGGCGCGCTGCATCTGCGCGGCGAACAGCGCGGCGCCCTGCAGGCTGGCGCGGCTGAGATCGGCCTCGATCAACCAAGCCTGATCGAGGATGGCGCGGTCGAGCCGGGCGCCGGCGAGGTTGGTCTTGTTGAGCCGCGCGGCGCGGAAGACCGCACCGGAGAAGTCGAGACCGGAGAGATCGAGACCCGACAATTTCCTGGCGGTGAAATCGGCGGGATTTTCCGCGGTCGTGCCGGCGAGCCGTGCCTCGACATCGGCCCGCGTCATCTCGGCCGCGACCATGTCGGGCGAGGTGAGGTCGATGTGGCGCATCATATCCTGGGCCGGCGCGGCGCCGCCAAGGCCGCAAACCGCAAGGGCCGTGCAGAGGAAAGCCGCTCTCATCACCTTGCTCCACGAGCCCGCCACGTGATTGCCGAAGCTAGTGCATGTCCTGTTCCTTTGGAATCGGAACATGCTCGAGGTCGCGACGCATGCTCAGGCGATGGCCGCCTGGCGGCGCGCGATCGCAGCCTTGATGGAGGCGAGGTCGGCGCCGCTGCGGGTGCCGCGCGGAGTTAGGATCGGCACCTCGGCCAGGACATGGGCGGGGCGGGGCGACAAGAGCAGGATACGATCCGCCAGGCCGACCGCCTCATCGATGTCGTGCGTCACCAGAAGCGTCGTCACGGCGCGGCGGTCGACCAGCTTCGCCAGGGCGTCGCGCAGGCGGGCCGCAAGGGCCTCGTCGAGCGACACGAACGGCTCATCGAGGAGAAGAAGCTCCGGGCTCACCGCGAACGCGCGGGCGAGCGCGACGCGGCGCGCCAGGCCAAGCGACAGTTCGCCAGGGTAGTGCGTCCGGTGCAGGCCGAGCTCGAGAACATCGAACAGGATCGCGAGTTCATCGTCGTCGATGGCCGGCGCGACCAGCCGCACATTGTCGTCCACGCTCCGCCAGGGAAGCAGCCGCGGCTCCTGGAACACCATGCCGAGCCGACCCGACGCCGGCCGCCGCAGCGTTCCCTCGTAGTCCCGATCGAGGCCGGCGATGATGCGCAGCATCGTCGTCTTGCCGCAGCCCGAGGGGCCGACCAGCGCAGCGACTTCTCCTTGACGAAGCGACAACGAGATGTCGCGCAGCACCTCCAGCCTCGCGCCGGAGGCAGCCTTGTAGGCCTTCCGCCGCACAAGGAGTTCAAGCGGGCCGGACTCGCCAGCGGGACGCGCGTCGTTCAAAGGGCTGCACCAACAGGATCTCGATCGCCAATACGACGGCGACGAAGGCGAGCGCATAGGCCAGGATACGTGTCACATCGAACAGCTGAAAGGCAACGCCGATCTCGAATCCGACCCCGTTCGGCCGTCCCAGCAGCTCGACGACAAGCACGATCTTCCACACCAGCGACAGGCCGGAGCGCGACGCCGCCGCCACATAGGGCGCGAGTTGCGGGATGACCACGTGCCGCAGCGCCTTCCACCGCGAGATCGCGAACACGCGCACGACGTCGTCGAGAGCCGGATCGAGCGCGCGGGCCCCTTCGCGAATCGTGACGATCGCGTTCGGCACCTTGTTGATGGCAACCGCGAGAACCGCCGCGATTTCGGTCAGCCCACCCCACACGTAGGCGAGCACGATGATGACGAGGGCCGGCAGGTTGAGAAGGACGACCAGCCAGGGGTCGCCGAGCCGGTCGGCGAGCGCGTGGCGGCCCATCAGGAGCCCGATCGCGGCGCCGACCGCCATGGCGAGCACGAAGGCGAAAAAGACGCGCGCGAGCGTCGCCCCGAGATGGATGAAAAGATCGCCCGACCTCGCCTCGACGAGAATGGCGGTCAAGACCGTCGTCGGCGCCGGAAGCATCTGTTCGCCGGCGAGCCACGAGCCCAAGAACCATGCACCGATGAACAGCGCGAGCGAAACCAATCGGAGCATCTAGCTCCCCGAGCGCGGCCGGAAGAACGTACCCGGCTCGAGGGCGGTCGCGTTGCCGACCAGGCTCGCACCGCCCTGCGTCGCCAGGACGCGGAACAGGGTGCGGGCGTCGGCCTCCTCCGCGTCGATCGGGCGGCGCGGAATGCCCTCGCGGTAACGGTCGCGATAGATCGCCAGCGCCGAAGCATCGGCGGTCACCAGCCGTGCGATGCGCAGCCATTCGGCATCCGAGGTCGCCAGGATCTCCTTTGCCTTGCGGGTGACGTCGAGGAAGCGCGACACCACGCCGGCATGTTTGGCCGCCCACGATTCGTCGAACACATAGCCGAGCATGGCGGCGCGCCCGGTGGCGCCGAGCTTGGGCAATACATCTTCTATGCCGAGAACGCGGCGGAAGCCCTTGGCTTCGAGCCAGGCGCAGATGTTCCAGTAGTTCAGCGTCGCGTCCATTTCGCCCTGCAGCGTCTTTTCGGCCAGCAGCATCGGTGCGCCGTAGACGACATTGGCCTGCCGCTTCAGGTCGATGCCGTCCTGCTGCATGGCGCCCTGCAGGAGGAGCCAGCTCTTGTCGATCGCCCCACCGGCAACGGCGAGCTTCTTGCCACGCAGATCGGCGAGAGTCTCGAGCGCCGAAGTTGCCGGCGCCATCACGGCGCCGAGCGCACTCGAATAAGGAGAAAAGACCAGCTTGGCGCCGAGTCCGCGCTCGCGCGAGACCCACAGCCAGTCGGACACGATGATGTCGGCAGAGCCGCCGCGCAGCGCGATCTTGCCCGCCTCCGGACTGGCGAGCTCGGTCACGGCGATCTGCAGATTGGCCTGCCGGTCGAGCCCATGGGCGCGCACAACATCGAGCTCCCAGGCAAGCGTGCCGGTCTTCTGGACGGCAAGGCGAACGGTTTCGGCTGCCGCGCTGTCCGCGAACAGACCGGCAGCCGCGAGACACCAACATGAGCAAAAGACGAGGAGGCGCGCCGTCATGGCCTCCATCATAGGACGGCGTCTGCGGCTTTGGCAGCGCCGCGACATGTCGTCACTCTCCTGCGGTGCTTGCCTCGATTGTGCCTTCGCGGATGCAGCGCTTGAGCCGTTCGTTTGAAGGCCTATCATGGTGCGATGGACCGCCGCGCGACCTTGGGGATCTCTGCCGCCGTGTTTTACGCCGTCGGACTGTTGGGCATGCCCACCCGTGCCGACGATCTCAACGATTATCCGACGGCCGCGCGCGCCGATTATGTGTTCGCCTGCATGAAGGCGAACGGCGAAACCCGCCACGTCCTGGACCAGTGCTCCTGCTCGATCGATATCATCGCGTCGATCCTGCCCTACGATCGCTATGTGACCGCCGAGGCGGTGCTGAGCGTCGGCCAGGCGCAAGGCAATCTTGGGGCCCAATTCCGTTCCAGCGAACAGGCGAAATCGGCGCTCAACGACCTGCGGCGCGCCCAAGCGGAGGCCGAGGTCCGCTGCTTCTGACTGGCTGGCCACCTGCTGTCCCGCAATGGGCGTCATCCCACGCGCTGGCGCGGGCAGCGCGATCGCAATGTTCTCCACTTCCCAGCGCTCGACCCGCGTGTCGCGCGCAATACGCGAAGTGCGACCCGTCGCCGGGCCTGCCGCAGCCACTCGAATTTCGGTTGCATGGCAAAAAATGCCGGCTTAGACTTTTCCTTCAGGTTTTCGGCTTCAAGGACGCCGGTGGTTAGGGAGGCCGGCGCTTCTTCGAAAGCCAAGCGGGCAACGAGAGAAGAAATATCCTCGTGCTGCGCGATGGCTGTGACACGCTGCCGAAGACTCTTCCCCAGGGATTGTGCCGACGCGCGGCACGCTTTTGGGCCTCGCATCGGCACGACCCGGCGACAGCGTCGAAGGGAGGAAGCACGATGCGTCATTTTCTGACCACAACCTGCTTGGGCGCCGCGGCTGTGCTGGCCGCGGGAACGGCGAACGCAAACGACGAGCTGATCAAGCTGCAACAAGACGCGAAGCAGTGGGTGATGCCCACGGGCAATTATGCGAATCACCGCTTCTCGCAGCTCAAGCAGATCACCGCCGACAATGTCGGCAAGCTGCAGGTGGCGTGGACGTTCTCGACCGGCGTCCTGCGCGGCCACGAGGGCGGACCTCTGATCGTCGGGAACGTGATGTACGTGCACACGCCCTTCCCGAACAGCGTCTATGCGCTCGACCTCAACCAGGAAGGCCGGATTCTGTGGAAGTACGAGCCCAAGCAGGATCCGAACGTCATCCCGGTGATGTGCTGCGATACCGTCAACCGCGGCCCGTCTTACGCGGACGGCAAGATCTTGCTGCACCAGGCGGATACCACGCTGGTCGCTCTCGATGCCAAGAGCGGCAACGTCGTGTGGTCGGTCAAGAACGGCGATCCCGGCAAGGGCGAGACCGGCACGTCCTCGCCGATGGTCTTCAAGGACAAGGTGATCATCGGCATTTCCGGCGGCGAGTTCGGCGTGCGCGGCTCGGTGACGGCCTACAACATCAAGGACGGCAAGCAGGTCTGGCGCGCCTACTCGATGGGGCCGGACAGCGATACGCTCCTCGATCCGCAGAAGACCACGCACCTCGGCAAGCCGGTGGGGCCGAATTCCGGCACCAATACGTGGCAGGGCGAGCAGTGGAAGATCGGTGGCGGCACCACGTGGGGCTGGTACTCCTACGATCCCGAGCTGAACCTGTTCTATTACGGGTCGGGCAATCCTTCGACCTGGAACCCGAAGCAACGGCCCGGCGATAACCGCTGGTCCATGACCATCTTCGCGCGTGACGTGGATACCGGTCAGGCGCGTTGGGTCTACCAGATGACGCCGCACGACGAATGGGACTACGACGGCGTCAACGAAATGATCCTCGCCGACCAGAACATCGGCGGCACCAATCGCAAGACGGTGGTCCACTTCGACCGCAACGGACTGGGCTATACGCTCGACCGGACCAACGGCGAATTGCTGGTGGCACAAAAGTACGATCCGGCCGTGAATTGGACGACCGGGGTCGACATGGACAAGAACTCGCAGACCTACGGCCGGCCCAAGGTCGTCGACCAGTACTCGACCGACAAGCAGGGCGAGGATGTCAATGCCAAGGGTATCTGCCCGGCGGCGCTCGGCACCAAAGACGAGCAGCCGGCGGCCTACTCGCCCGATACCGGCCTGTTCTACGTGCCGACCAATCACGTCTGCATGGACTACGAGCCGTTCCGCGTACGCTACACGGCGGGCCAGCCCTATGTCGGGGCGACGCTCTCCATGTATCCGCCTCCGGGCGAGCAGCACATGGGCAACTTCATTGCCTGGGACGGCAAGACCGGCAAGATCGTCTGGTCGAACAAGGAGCAGTTCTCGGTGTGGTCCGGGGCGCTCGCCACCGCCGGCGGCGTGGTGTTCTACGGGACGCTCGAAGGTTATCTCAAGGCGGTCGATGCCAAGACCGGCAAGGAGCTCTACAAGTTCAAGACCCCGTCCGGCATCATCGGCAACGTGACGACCTACGAGAACAATGGCCGGCAATATATCGCCATCCTGTCCGGCGTCGGCGGGTGGGCCGGCATCGGGCTGGCGGCGGGCCTCACCGACCCAACGGCGGGTCTCGGCGCGGTCGGCGGCTATGCCGGGTTGCGCAACTACACCTCGCTCGGCGGGGTGCTCACTGTGTTCGCACTGCCACAGTGAGTTTTGACGCCTTACGAATCTTCTTTCCGGCGCGCGTAACTCATCCGCGCGCCGGCTTGTTGTTGGGCGGCAGTCTATTCGGCAAAGGACAGGCCCGGTGTGTAATCGTTTCGTGGCTGCTGCGCTCGCCCTCACGGCGCTTGCAGGCGCTGCACTTGCCGACGGCAGCGGCGATCCCGCCGCGGTCAAGAACGAGGACGGCAAGTACCTGGACAAGGAAGGCAACCCGACCTTCAAGGTGGGGGCCGATGGCACCGTCGATTGGTACACCTATTCGGGCTACCGCCGGTATCACTCGGAATGCCACGTCTGCCACGGTCCCGACGGCGAGGGATCGACCTACGCGCCCGGGCTGAAGAACTCGCTCAAGACGATGAGCTACGGCGATTTCGTCGGCGTGGTGGCGAGCGGCCGCAAGAACATCGGCGCGGGGAAAGAGAGCGTCATGCCGGCGCTGGGCGACAATCCCAACGTCGCCTGCTACATGGACGACTTCTTCGTTTATCTGCGTGCGCGCGCCAACGACGCGGTCGGTCGCGTGCGGCCTGCCAAGCACGAAGACAAACCGCCCGCCGCCAAGCAGCAGGAAGATTCCTGCGTCGGCAAGGGCTGACGGCGCCGGCGCCGCAGCATCGGCTGACGCCGGCGCGCGACGCCAAGAACGCAAGGACCTGGATGGGGAACGCCGTGACACATCGATGGCTGCCGATCGGCTTCGCCGCGCTCGCAACGCTCATCCCTTGTGGGGCGTCCCTGGCGCAGGGCCCTGCCGGCGCCGATCTCTCGATCGAGCTGATCGACCCGAAGGTTCTTCGCGTTTGCGCCGATCCCCACAACATGCCGTTCTCGAACGAGAGCCGCGAAGGCTTCGAAAACAAGATCGCGGAACTCGTCGCCAAAAAGCTCGACAAGACGCTCGCCTATGCCTGGTATCCGCAGTCGGTCGGTTTCATCCGCAACACGCTCAACGCTCACCGTTGCGACGTGGTCATGGGCTTCCCGCAGGGCGGCGAGCTCGCGCAGAGCACCAATCCATATTACCGCACGGCCTATGCGCTCGTGTTCAAGCATGGCAACGGCCTCGATCCGGTCGAGAAGCTGTCGGACGAGCGGCTGAAGGGTCGACGCATCGGCATCGTCGCCGGCACGCCGCCGGCCACCTATCTGGCCATGGGTGGTCTGATGGGAAACGCCAAAGGTTACCCGCTCGTGGTCGACACGCGCGTCGATTCCTCGGCCGAGGCGATGCTCAAGGACCTCGCCGCCGGCGAGATCGACGCCGGCGTGCTGTGGGGGCCCATGGCTGGATATCATGCCAAGGCGCTCGGCGCCGATGTCGCCGTGGTCCCGTTGACCAAGGAGACCGGGGGGCCGCGGCTCGCCTACCGCATCGCCATGGGGGTGCGCCCGTCCGACCAGGACTGGAAACGGCAGCTCGACCGTCTCATCCGCGAGAACCAGCCCGAGATCAACAGTATCCTCTCGAGCTACGGCGTGCCGCTGCTGGACGACAACGACCGTCCGATCACCGGCCCGTAGGACCTCCTACCGAACGGGGTCACTCCAACGCCTGCTGGATCGTGCGGCCGAGGGCGAACAGGCGCTGATCGATCAGCACCGGCACCTCGCACACGTAGCCGATGGTGCGCCGGCGGTCTTCGAAGATCCGCGTGTCCCACTGCACCTGCTCGGCGAGCTCTTCCACCTGTTTCTGGTCCGCTCCGGCTTCGTCCTGAAGCGCGCGCAACTTGAGCGTATTGCCGCGAATGCGCTCGACGAACTCACGCTGACGCCGGGTGTAGCGCTCGATTCCGTTGATCACCTCGGAACGCAGGCGGCTCAGCGTGTCGAACAGCCCGGCAAAGACGAGCTTCGCTCTTTCGTGCTTGACGTCGCCGCTGCCGGCAAGGAATTCCGCCGCGATCTTCTGCGCCTCCTCGACCGGCGTGCGCCGGGTCGCCAAGCGGGTCACTACGTCCTTGATCTGCGGATCGCTCTCCCACCTGTTGCCGACATCGTCGAGCGGCGGCCCGGCCCACACCGCGGCGAGCGAGATCTCCGGCACCTTGGCCTGCACGCAGGGCCAGTCGGGGTTGCGCGGGTCGGCGGCAGGCGCCGGCGTTGCCAGCCCGATCGCCGCCACCGCCAGCAAAAGCGCGATCCGTCTCATGCCTCGCCTCCGGCGCCGCCGCGGCGGGCAATGAAGCCGCGCGAGGGATCGTAGGCGAGGATCGCACCGATCATGAAGCCCGCCGTGCAGCCGCACACGACCGCCAGCGCCAGCCAGTTCACCTGCCCATAGAGCGCGAAGCGCACGAGCTCGACCGCATGGGTGAACGGATTGAACTCGCAGACATAGTAGAGCAATGGGCTTGCTTCCCGCACCCGCCACAGCGGATAGAGCGCCGAGGAGGCAAAGAACATGGGAAAGATCACGAAATTCATCACCGAGGCGAAGTTTTCCAGCTGCTTGATGCCGGAGGAAATGAGCATGCCGAGGGCGCCGAGCATCAATCCGGAGAGGACGAGCGCCGGCAGGACCGCGAGATAGCCGATCAGCGGCGGCTCGATGTCCCAAAACCAGGCAATGGCCAGAAAGGCATAGACCTGAAACAGCGACACGATGGTGCCGGCGACGAGCTTCGACGACAGCAGGTACCAGCGTGGCAACGGGCTCACCAGCAATGTGCGCATGTTGCCCATCTCGCGGTCGTACACCATCGACAGCGACGACAGCATGCCGTTGAACAGCTGGATCATCACCATCAGGCCGGGCGTGATATAGACCTCGTAGAGAACGTATGTCTCGTAGGGCGGAATGATCGAGACGCCCAGCACTTGCCGGAAACCGGCGGCAAAGATGAACAGCCACACCAGCGGCCGCACCAGCGCCGCGACGAAGCGCTCCCGCTGATGGAGGAAACGCAGGGCCTCGCGCCATACGATGCCGTTGAGGCAGATCGCATACTGGGCGGGCGAAAAGCCGCTCGGGCGGGCGACGGCCTCGGCTGTCATGCGGCCTCGCTCGGCTGTTCCGTGGCCACGTTTTGGATGAGCGCCGCGAAGGCGGCCCGGATGTCGGCGGCCTTGGTGTCGGCGACCACGCGCGACACCGCCCCGTGGGCAAGAAGGCGACCCTGGTGCAGCACGATCACGTCATCGGTCGCGGCGACTTCGTCGATGAGATGGGTCGCCCACAGCACGCACACGCGCTCCTCGGCAACGAGCCCGCGGACATGGTCGAGAAGGTCCGCCCGCGACTTGATGTCGAGCCCGACCGTCGCCTCGTCGAGCAGGAGCAGGCGGGGACGATGCAGCAGAGCGCGCGCAATCTCGGTGCGCCGCATCTGACCGCCGGACAGATCCCGCACCTTGTCGTCGGCACGATCCGCCAATCCGACCCGCGCCAGCACGTGGTCGCTTCGCGTCCGCGCCTCTCGTGCGCCGATGCCGTGCAGGGCCGCATGATAGGTGAGGTTCTGTTTGACCGAGAGATCGAGATCAAGCGTGCGCGGCTGGAACACGACGCCGATCAGCCGCAGCGCCTCGCCGGGCACGCGCGCCACGTCGTGGCCGAAGATGCGGATCGCGCCGCGTTGCGTCCCATAAAGCCGGGTGACGAGGCTGAACAACGTGCTCTTGCCGGCGCCATTGAGGCCCAGCAGCACCGTGAACGTCGCCGGCTCGATCGAGAACGTGACGTCGTTGAGCGCCTGCCGCGTCCCATAGGCGTGGCTCAGCCTTTCGACCGACAAGGCGGCGGATTCGACCGATCGCATGACCGCCGTCACTCGCGCGAAATGGCGACGCCCCAGGGCAGCTCGCCGACCGGGATGCTCTTGATGACTTTTACCCCGGCGACGTCGATGACGGAAACGTCGTTGGATACGCCATTGGTGACGAACAGGAGCTTTTCATCGGGGGTAAACGCCATCTGCCAGACGCGCTGGCCGACCAGCAGATATTTCTGCACCGCGTAGGACGCGGCATCGATCACCGCCACCCGATTGGCCGGCCCGAGCGCCACGAACGCGGTCTTGGCATCCTTGGTGATCCCGATGCCGACCGGCTGGATCGCCTCCTTGCGCATGCCGGCAATCTCGAAAGCGATCTTCTTCTTGACCTTGAAGGTCGCCGCATCGATGACGCTGACGGTCCCGCCGATTTCCGAGGAGACCCACACCTCCGAGCCGTCGGCTTTGAACTGCGCGAAGCGCGGGCGGGCATCGACCAGCACATTGGCGACGATCTGGCGCGTGGCGGTGTCAATGAAGTGCGCCATGTTGGTGGTTTCGGAGGTATTCACGAGGATCTTGCCGTCCGGGCTGAGCCCCATGCCTTCGGGCTCGACTCCCACCTGCACCTCGCCGAGCGGAACGCGCCGCTCGAGATCGATGATCGTCACCATGTTGTTGTCTTCGTTGGCGACGTAGAGAATCTTGCCGTCCGGATCCATCGTGAACTGTTCCGGGTCGGGTCCCGACGGCAGCGTGCCGACGATCTCGTAGCTCTTGGCGTCGATGATCTCGATCGCGTCGTCGTCGCCGACGCAGACCAGAATGTATTTTCCGTCCTTGGTGAGCCCGATCCCGCGCGGCCGCTGGCCCACCTTGATGGTCTTGACGACCGCGAGCCTCGCCGTATCGATGACTGAAATCGTGTTGCCCTTCTCGTTGGACACATAGGCGAGATAGGCGTCCGCGGGCGCGGCGAGCACGATCGCCAACACGAGACCAACGAGAAGGTTTGAGAGCCGCATTACCACTCCGCAGAGAATCTTCCGCCCTCATCCTGAGGAGGCCGCGGCACGCGGCCGTCTCGAAGGATGGGCGGCCACCGCGGCCTCGTCCTTCGAGACGGCGCCTTACGGCGCCTGCTCAGGATGAGGAACACGTGCAGCATAACATCATTTGAGCTTGCATTTGCTCTCGGGCCGGTCGACGCCCAGCGTATCGAGCTCGGAGACCTGGTGGAGGAAGGCCTCCTGCGGCGAGACGGAGACCACCATCCGGCCATCGGCCAGCAGAATGGGCTGGCGCAGCTGCAGGTTCCAGTCACGCAGCGTCAGCCGCTGGCCCTTGAACGCCGCCAACGCGAATTCCGGGCTCTTCAGGTAGGCCACGATGTCCTTCGTTTCGGCCGACCGGGCGCGCGACGCTGCCTCGCCGATCATGCGAACCGCGGACCACGCCTGCATATCGAGCGCCGTCATGCGCCGCGAGAACCGCGCCGTGAAACGATTCTGCATCTGGTAGGCGCCCCACTGCCCGTGGGACGCATCCCAACTGGCGGGAACGAGCCCGGCTGAGCCGGCGACCGGTCGCGGGTCCCACGTGCGGTACGGCAGGTAGTTGGCGAAGACCTCGCTTTCGTCGGCCGCGACCAGGACGTCGTAGGCGGGCGCCTCCTGGGTGAAAACCGGGATCTGCCGCTGGACCTGCACGACGCCGCTGTCGGTGCGCCGCGCACCGCCGGTATCCTCGAATACCCGCTCGGCCACGATGCGGGCGCCGAACCGCCGCGCCGCCCGCTTCAGGGCCTCGGCGTAAAGCTTGTCCGCCGGGTGCGAGCCGATGACGAGCAGCCAGCGGCGCCATTGCTTCCATGCAAGGTATTGTGCCAGCGCGTCCGCCAGCATCGACCGGGTCGGCGCCGTGTGGATCACGTTGGCGCGGCAGTCCTCTTCGCGCAGGGAATCGTCGATCGCGCCGGCATTGAACAACATCAGCCCACGCGAGCGGCCCACATCGGCCGCTTTGAGCAGAAGGTCGGCCGCGAGGTCGGCGACGATCAGCGAAACGCCACGGTCGGCCAACGCCGCGGCGGCCGCCGCGGGATCGTCCTTGTCCCTGAGGCGAACCTCCTCGAGCGAGAAGCGCTGGTTCAGGAATTTGCCGGTCGTATTGTTGTCGTCGATGGCCATGAGCGCGCCGGCGACGCCGTCATTGTCGGCCGGCGTCTGCAGGAGGGACAGCGTGATCCTCGGCGCCATGAGGCGCAGGTAACCGATCCTGACCTCGGCCGGATCGGCCGCCCGCGCGGTCGCAGCCAGGGCGGCCAGCAGGATCGTTGCGGCGAGGAGGAGCCTGCCCACTATTCGGAACTCCATAGGGTCTCGGGCAAATCGCATGCCCTTTGTATGTTCAAATCATGGTGGATCTTACGTAAGCTGCCGAAGGATAAGCTCTTTGCCAATGCGAATGATGTCGCGTTTTTCGCTCGCCCTCATGGCGCTGTTGCTGCACATCGGACTGCCGTCCGCGGCAGAACGCTCCGTTGCGGTGTTCGATTTCGAGCTGATCGACACCAGCTTGGACGGGGAACTGAACGGACCGCGCCGGGATGAGCAGGTGCGCCTTGCCAACACGAGCGATCGGCTGCGCCAGCGGCTCGCCGAGTCGGGGCAGTTCGTGGTCATCGATATCGCGCCGGTCGCGGCGCAAGCGCGCGCGAACAATCTGCAGGCCTGCGGCGGCTGCGACACGCGTCTCGCCAAGACGATCGGTGCCGAGCTTGCCGTCACCGGCACGGTGCAGAAAGTTTCGAACCTGATCCTCAACATGAGCATTTACATCCGCGATGTGCAAAGCGGACAGCCAGTTGCCGCGATGACGGCCGATCTGCGGGGGAATACCGACGAATCCTGGTCGCGCACCCTCGATTGGCTCGTTCGCAACCGCTTGCTCGTCCCCGCCAGCGGAGTGGTGAAATGACCCTGTTCCTGGCCAGCGTCGTCGGGCCGGAGGAAGCCACAGTCGCGCTCAAGCACGGGGCCGACATCATCGATGTCAAGGACCCGGGCAGCGGAGCATTGGGCGCAGCACCGCCCGAGGCGGTGCGCGCCACCGTCGCGGCGCTCGGCGGACGCCGGCCGGTGAGCGCGGTAACCGGCGATCTGCCGATGCAGCCCGACATCGTTGTCGCCGCGGTCGAGGCAATGGCGGCGACCGGAGTGGACTACATCAAGGTCGGGTTGTTTCCCGACCGCGGGCGCGAAGATTGCATCCGCGCGCTGGCGGGTTTGGCGCGCACGATTAAGATCGTGGGCGTCATGTTTGCAGACCGCGGTGCCGACAACGCCCTCCTCGCCCGCATGGCGGCATCCGGGTTTGCCGGAGCGATGCTCGATACCGCCGGCAAGGGAGCGGGGCGGCTGCTGCAGCATGCGGACATCACCGCGCTCAACGATTTCGTCGCCGCCTGCCGCGGCTGCGGATTGCTCGCAGGTCTGGCAGGATCGCTGGAAACGCCCGATATCCCGCGACTCCTGCTGCTGGAACCCGATTATCTGGGTTTTCGCCGCGCGCTCTGCGTCGGGCAGGACCGCATCGGACGCATCGATGCCGAGGCGGTCGGCATCGTCCGCGGGCTGATCCCGCTCGATGCCCGCAGCGCCGCTCGCGATGACACGCAGCCGCGCAAGGTCGATTACCGCCTGCTGGCGATGCGCGGGTATTCCTTGGATGCCGGCAAGGAGCCGCCCACCGACCGCATCTTCGTGCGTGACTTCCTGCTCCCGGTGCGCATCGGCGCCTATGCGCATGAACACGAGAGGCCGCAGCGCGTGCGCTTCGACGTCGACGTCAAGGTTTTCCGTCCCGGCCATGCCGTCGAGGACATGCGCGACGTGTTCTCCTATGACGTGGTCCTCGACGGAATCCGCATGCTGGTCGCGCGCGAGCATTTCGCGTTGATCGAGACGCTGGCTGAGCGGATCGCTGCCTTCATTCTTGCGCATCCGCGCGTCAACAACGTCACGGTTCGCGTGGAAAAGCTCGAGGTGGGGCCGGGCGGCGTCGGGGTGGAGATCACGCGCGAACGGCCGGCCGACATCGCCAAGGTGCATCATCTCTACCCCGCCGCGGCGGGAGAGATCGACCCGAAGGCCGGTTCCTGAATGGGCGATGGGCCCGGCATCGCGGTCGTCAAGCTCGGCGGCAGCTATGCCGGCTCGGCCGAGCTGAAGAGCTGGCTCAACGCGCTGACTGCGTGCGCGGGCCACGTCGTCCTGGTTCCAGGCGGCGGTCCCTTTGCCGACACGGTGCGTGATGCGCAACGGTCCATGGGCTTCGACGATCGCGCCGCGCACCACATGGCCCTCATCGCCATGGAGCAATACGGGTACGCGCTCACCAGTCTCGGCAGGCGACTGGCGCGTGCGGCCTCTCTGGCCGCCATCCGGCGCGCGCTCGGCGCGGGGAAAGTGCCGGTGTGGTCGCCCACCCGCATGGTGCTGGCGGCCGCCGATGTCCCGTGCTCGTGGGACGTGACGGCGGACAGCCTCGCGGCATGGCTGGCGGGCCGGCTCGGCGCCAAACAGGTACTGCTGGTCAAACAGATCAGGCCTCCAGGTCCATCCATTTCGGCGCGCGACCTCGTGGCGCGCGGCCTTGTCGACCCTGAGTTTCCCGCGTTTCTCGAGGCGAGCGGCGCCGCCGCGTCCGTGGCCGGTCCGGCCGACCATGCACAGGCGGCTGCCGCAATCCGCAGCGGTTCGCCGTGCGGCATCGGCATCCAGGATCAGGCGCCACCGGTCAGCAATCAGCGACCCCTCGCCTCCTGATTCCTGATTACTGACCCCTGATTACTGACTAGTGTTGCGGCCATGGCCAAGGTGAAGACACCGCGCTGGGGCTGGGCGCTCACCGGATCCGGGCATTTCTTCAAGGAGTGCCTGGCGATGATCCGCGACCTCGACGAGGTCGACCTGTTCGTCAGCCGGGCCGCGGCCGAGGTCGTCCGCATGTACCGGCAGGAGTTCACGCTGCCGAAGTCGGCGCGCCTGTTCCGCGATACGACCGCCAGCGCCGCGCCGGTCGGCCTGTTCTACTACGGCGTCTATCACACGCTCGTGCTGGCGCCGGCGACCTCCAACACGGTCGCCAAGTGCGTCTACGGGATTTCCGACAACCTCGCCACCAACGTGTTTGCCCAGGCCGGCAAATGCCGGGTGCAGGCCATCGTGTTCGCCTGCGATACCGCGCCCGAGCTGGAAACCGAAGCCCCCAAGGGCATGGTCAAGGTCTACCCCCGCCGCATCGATCTCGAGAATACCGAGCGGTTGAAATCCTTCGAGTCGACGGAAGTGGTCGAAACCCTCGCCGAGCTCGAGCAGGCGCTGGCAGGCCGCAAGCGCGAGCTCGCCCGGCCATGACCGAGCGCATCCTGTTTCTCACCGGCCACCTGGCACGGCCGCGTCTGGAGAAGGTCCTGGCCGGCCTCGGCGCGACGGATTTCGAATGGTCGATCTTCGATGTCGGGGTGAAAGTCGCGGCGCTCATGACCGAGGCCATCATCGCGCGTCGGCTGCCGCGTCCGGTGAGCGCCGGCCGCGTCGTGGTGCCGGGTCGCTGCCGGGCCGATCTCGATCGCCTGGCGGCCGAGTTCGGCGTGCCGTTCGAGCGCGGTCCCGAAGAGCTCAAAGACCTGCCGGGCTATTTCGGCAAGGGCCGCGACCTCGACCTCTCCCGCCACGATATTCGCATCTTCGCCGAGATCGTCGATGCGTCGGCGCTGCCGATCGACGCCATCGTGGCGCGCGCGCATACGATGGCCGCGGCCGGGGCCGACGTGATCGACCTCGGCTGCCTGCCCGACACGCCGTTTCCGCATCTCGAGGAGGCGGTCCGCGAGCTCAAGGCTGCGGGCTTTCAGGTCAGCGTCGACTCGGCCGCGAGCGAAGAGCTGCAACGCGGCGGGCGCGCCGGCGCGAATTTCATCCTGAGCCTGACCGAGGCGAACCTCGACATCGCGGTCGAGACCGGCGCGCGGCCCATCCTCATCCCGGCCGAGCACGGCGATCTCGCCTCATTGTTGCGTGCCGCCGAAGCAGCCGACCGACGCGGTATCAGCGCCATCCTGGATGCGATCCTCGACCCGATCCATTTCGGTTTCACGGCCTCCCTCTCGCGTTATGCCGAGCTCCGCCGCCGCCTGCCGGAGGCCGAGATCCTGATGGGCACCGGCAACCTCACCGAGCTGACCGACGCCGACTCCGGCGGGGTCACGGCGGCGCTCCTCGGGATGTGCTCCGAGCTGCACATCGGCAACGTTCTCGTCGTCCAGGTCAGTCCGCACACGCGCCGCACCATCCAGGAGCACGACGCGGCGCGGCGCATGATGTTCGCGGCGCGCGAGGACCGCAGCATCCCTAAGGACTACGGCGGCGCTCTCCTGCAGCTGCATGATCGCAAGCCGTTCCCCGTGACGGCGGCGGAGATCGCCGAGCTGGCCGCGCAGGTCCGCGACGCCAATTTTCGCATCGAGACTGCCGAAGACGGCATTCACATCTACAATCGCGATGGTCACCACGTCGCGCCGGACGCCTTCTCGCTGTTCCCGAAGCTCGGGCTTGCCGGCGATGCACCGCATGCGTTCTATCTCGGGGCCGAGTTGATGAAAGCGGAAATCGCCTGGCGCCTCGGCAAGCGCTACGCCCAGGACGAGCCGCTCGCCTGGGGCTGCGCGGTCGATCGGTCGGATGAGGACCTCACGCGGCTGCGCCAGGTCGGCCACACGCTGCGCGGCGTGGTGTAATGCCGATGATCCGCGAGACGATCGTGACGACGGCTGACGGCAGCGGCCGTGTTCACATCGCGCCGCTCGGCATCATTGCCGATGGCGACGATTGGATCCTGGCGCCGTTCCGTCCGTCGACCACGCTCGACAACCTGCGCGCCGTGCCGTTCGCGGTCGCGAACTTCACGGATGACGTGCGCATCTTCGCCGGCTGTCTGACCGGCCGCTCCGAGTGGCCGACCGCTGCCTCGGTCCACGTGCCGGTGCCGCGGCTCGCCGACGCCCTGGCGCATGCCGAATTGAGCGTAGCGCGTGTGACTGAAGACGATGCGCGGCCGCGCTTTCACTGCCGGGTCGTGCATCGTGCATCGCACGCCCCGTTCGCGGGCTTCAATCGTGCCCAGGCGGCCGTGGTGGAAGCCGCCATCCTGGTCAGCCGGCTGCACCTGCTGCCGCGCGAAAAGGTGGAGGGCGAAATCGCCTACCTTGCCATCGCGGTAGGAAAGACCGCCGGACCCGCCGAGCAGGAGGCGTGGAATTGGCTGCTGGAGAAGATCCGGACCACCTACGGTCCTGAAAAAGAAAGCACCGCTGCCACACGGACAGGCGGTGCACGGACGCAATAAGCAGCCCCGCCGGAAGCGGCGGGGCAAAGCTGGCAAAGGCAACTCAGGCGAAGCGCTGTCGGACAGCGCTCAACCGTCAACAGGCAAGAAGCTTACGGATCAGAATTCCGCCGGCAGGTACCCGTTGATCTCGAGGCCGATGCAGATCTCGACGAGTGTCGGAGTCGTCCAGGCCATGGGATTTCCTCGTTGTTCTAGATAGACAGGGGAATTATAGGCGGCGTACGCCGCATTGCAACGGCCTTCCGGACATTTTTCCGACCTGGGTCTGTTTGTCGCGCGGGCCTGTGGTTTATCATCGGAGCATTTCTCGAGCTCTGCCTTCACCCATGCCTGAACGTCTTCCGATCGGCCTCATTGGCATCGGCCTGATGGGCCAGGCTTTCGCCGAGCGGCTCATCGCGGCGGGGTTTGCCGTGCTCGGCTACGACGTCGATCCCGACAAGGGCACCTGGCTGGCGGCGCGTGGCGGCGCCGTCGCCGCCTCCATTGCCGGGGTCGCGCGTGGAGCCGATCCAATCCTCATCGCGGTGTTCTCCACCGACCAGGTCGAGGAGGTCGTGGACAGGCACTTGGTACCCGCGCTCGCTCCGGATTCCCGCCGGGTTCTGCTTTGCACCAGCACCTGCGACCCCGATACCGTGGCGGCGCTGGGCCAGCGCGCGGCCGCGCACGGCCTGGCATTCCTCGAGATTCCGGTTTCGGGAACGAGCGAGCAGGTGCGCCGCCACGAAGGCGTCGCCCTGATCGGCGGCGAGCAGGCGGTCGCGGCCGAGATTGCCCCGGTGCTCGACGCCCTGTTTGCCTCCCGCTTCCATATCGGGCGGCTTGGCGACGGCAGCCGCGCCAAGCTCGCCGTCAATCTCATCCTCGGGCTCAACCGCCTGGCGCTGGCCGAAGGCCTCGTCTTCGCGGAGCGGCTCGGGCTCGATCCGGCGGCCTTCCTCGATGTCGCGCGCGGCTCGGCCGCCTATTCGCAGGTCATGGACACCAAGGGGCGCAAGATGGTGCGCGGCGATTTTTCCCCGGAAGGACGCGTGCGCCAGACCCTCAAGGATGTCCATTTGATGCTCGAGCAGGCGCGGGCCCGCGGCCAGCGTCTGCCGCTGCTCGAGGTGCATGAAGACGTGCTGGCAGCGTGCGTCCGTCAAGGCGAGCAGGATCTGGACAACAGCCGCGTGCTCGAAGAGATCAGGCGGCGGAGGTGGACGCCGGACGGCTGACTGGTGCAACCATCCACGGTCGACGTTACCGCGGCGCCAGCACGCTCGCGACGATGCATTGATTAAATGAGCCCGAACGCGCGGAGGAGCTGAAACGCCGAGAGCGCCACGATCAGCACGCCCACCGCGATCATCAAGGCACGGGCCGGCAGGTGCTTGACGGCCCAGCCGCCGAACGGCGCCGCCAGCACGCCGCCGAGCACGAGCGGCACGAGGTGTTCGAGCGGCGAGGCGCCGAGTTCGGCAAAGAACGTGGTGGCCGCCGCGACGGTGACGAAGAACTCCGTGGTGTTGACCGATCCCACCGTTTGGCGCGGTGCATGCCCCGAGCCGATCAGGGTCGAGGTCGTCATCGGCCCCCAGCCGCCCCCGCCGCTGGCGTCGAGAAATCCTGACAAAAATCCGAGTGGCGCCGTCCAACCGGCGGGCTTCCGCGGCGGCGCCGCGATCCGCATCGATTTCCACAGAATGTAGAATCCCATGAGCAGCAGATAGGCGTAGACCAATCTCCGTCCGGCGGCGATTTCGATGTTCGACAGGAGCCACGCACCCAGAATGGCGCCCAGCACGCCCGTCACGCCGAGGCGCGCCACCAGCCGCCAATCCACGTTGCGGTGACAGATGTGCGAAGCCGCCGAGGCGCCCGTGGTGAAGATCTCGGCGGTATGGACCAATGCGCTTGCATGTGCCGGCGGCAGGCCCAGCGTCAGCAACGCGGTGTTGGCGAGCACGCCATATGCCATGCCAAGCGCACCGTCGACCAATTGCGCCATAAAGCCGATCGCAATGAGCAGCAAGAACTCGGTCGTCACCGAATTGCCTCTCCGTCGATGTTCTGCAACGGTATAGTCAAGACACTCGCGCGCCGCACGCGCTAACGGCTAGATATCGTTTTCATGGCGGGCCATGCGCTTGGCCACGCCATCCGCCCTGGCTCCTATGGGTGGCTGTGACCGGGTGGTGGGACATTGCGCAAGGTCATGCGAGAACACGCTCACGCAGGATCGAGGAATTAGACGGTGAGCGAGCACTTCGGACCCGCCAAGACCGACAATATGTCTCGCGTCGCTGAAGTCGAAGCGTGGAAGCGGGTGTTCCGAGGAAACCTCTTCTCCGTCCTCGGTCGCTTCCCGGCGACCGCTACCGTGAACGACAAATATCTCGCCCTCGCCTATAGCGTGCGCGACCGCCTGCTCGAGCACTGGGCCGCGACGTCGGAGACGTACTACCGGAAAAGAGTGCGCACGGTCTGCTATCTCTCCGCCGAGTTCCTGCTCGGCCCGCATCTCGGCAACAACCTCGTCAATCTCGGAAGCTTCGACACCGCCAAGCAGGCGATGGAGGAGCTCGGTCTCGATTTCGCGCAGCTCCTCGAGCAGGAAGAAGAGCCCGGGCTCGGCAACGGCGGCCTGGGAAGGCTCGCGGCCTGCTACCTCGATTCGCTCGCGACGCTGCAAATCCCGTCGATCGGCTACGGCATCCGCTACGAGTTCGGGATCTTCGACCAGCAGATCCGCGACGGCTGGCAAGTGGAGATGACGGACAAGTGGCTTCGCCTCGGCAATCCGTGGGAAATCCCGCGCCCCGAGATCGCCTTCAATGTCGGTTTCGGCGGCCGCACGGAGCCGTACACCGACGCAAACGGCCGCTATCGCGTCCGCTGGACTCCTGGGCGCGTCGTCAGAGGCGTCGCCCACGATACCCCGATCCTCGGCTATCGCGTCAACACGGCGAACCTGCTGCGCCTGTGGAGCGCGGAGGCGGTCAACTCGTTCAATTTCGAGGCGTTCAACGTCGGCGACTACTACGGCGCGGTCGAGGAGAAAGTCGCCTCTGAGACGATCAGCAAGGTGCTGTATCCCAATGACACGGCTCTCCCCGGCAAGCAGCTCCGGCTCGAGCAGCAGTACTTCTTCGTCGCCTGCGCGCTGCAGGACATGATCCGCATCCACCGGCAGACGGCGCCTGACCTTTCCGGTTTTCACGAGAAGTATGCGGTTCAGCTCAACGACACGCACCCCGCACTGGCCGTTCCCGAGCTCGTGCGCATCCTCGTCGATGAGCAGGGCATGGACTGGGAACCGGCGTGGGACATCACGCGAAAGACGTTTGCGTACACGAACCATACGCTGCTTCCCGAGGCGCTGGAGAAATGGTCGGTCGGCCTGTTCGGAAGCGTGCTGCCGCGGCACCTCGAGATCGTCTACGAGATCAATCGCAGATTTCTCGCCGGGATCAGCTCGAGATGTGCGGGCGACGATGATCGTTTGCGCAGGCTCTCGCTGATCGACGAGGCGGGCGAGCGGTCGGTGCGCATGGCGCATCTTGCCTGCGTCGGCAGCCACGCGATCAACGGCGTCGCCGCGCTGCACAGCGGGCTGCTCCGACGCGACGTGCTGCGGGATTTCGATGCGTTGTGGCCGGAAAAATTCCGCAACGTGACGAACGGCGTCACGCCGCGGCGGTTCATCATGCTGATCAACCCCGGGCTGACGAAACTTTTGACCGAGGCGATCGGGGATGCCTGGACGCGCGACCTCGAGTGGCTGCGCGCGCTCGCGCCGATGGCGGACGACGCGGCCTTCCGCCAGGAGTGGCGAGGCGTCAAACGCCGCAACAGGGAAGCACTCGCGGCGGAGATCGAACGGAAGACGGGCGTCATCCCCGATCCCGAGAGCCTGTTCGACGTCCAGGCCAAGCGCATCCACGAATACAAGCGGCAGCACCTGAACCTCTTGCACGTCGTCACGCTCTATCATCGCCTGAAGCGCCGCGCCGGGTTCGATCCGCCGCCGCGCACGGTCGTCTTCGCCGGCAAGGCCGCGCCCGGCTACATGATGGCCAAGCGGATCATCAAGCTGATCCACGCGGTGGCGGACGTCGTCAACAATGACCGCGAGACTGCCGGTCGGCTGCGCGTCGTCTTCGTGCCCGACTACAACGTCAAGCACAGCCAGCGCATCTTCCCCGGGGCGGACCTCTCCGAGCAGATCTCGACCGCCGGCAAGGAGGCGTCGGGCACCGGTAACATGAAGTTCGCCATGAACGGCGCGCTGACAATCGGCACGCTCGACGGCGCCAATATCGAGATCCGCGAGGCGGTCGGGGCGGAAAATTTCTTCCTGTTCGGCATGACCGTGCAGGACGTGCAGCATCGGCTCGCCCAAGGCTATCGGCCATTCGACTTTTACCGGTCGGACGAAGAGCTGCGGGCGGCGATCGACGCCATTGCCGACGGGGCGTTCTCCAGCGGCGACCGCGAGCTGTTCAAGCCGATCGTCGAGAACCTGCTCGGGTCCGATCCGTACATGGTGCTGGCGGACTACCGCTCCTACGTCGACTGCCAGGACGAGGTTGCCCGTGCCTGGCGCGATCCCGAGCGCTGGACGCGCGCCGCGATCCGCAACGTGGCCTACATGGGTCCCTTCTCCTCGGATCGCTCGATCCGCGACTACTGCCGCGACATCTGGCACGTCGAGCCGGTGCCCATCGCGGATTAGCGCCTTACAACGCCAAGCCCTTAGTCTTATAGACCATCATCGCTTCAGGCGCGGTGAGATGACGAATGAGCGCCTTCGCAGGCTCCGGCTGCTTGGCGTCGGCGGCAATGCCGGCCGAATAGGTGGTGATCTGCTGCAGTTCGGCGGGCAGCATGCCGATCACCTCGACGTCAGGATTCGACATCAGCTCGGAGACCTGCTGCAAGCCGATCTCGGCCTCGCCGCTCGACACCAGCACGCTGACGCGGCCGTTGGGGCCGCCGGCCGCGAGCTTGACCTTGGGCGTCACCTCGGCAGCGATGCCGAGCTTCTCGAACACTTTCATCACGTGCGCCGCTGTGATCCCGCCGCCGGCCGGCGCGGTATGGCCGATGGATTTCGCGGCGAGCAACGCGCGCTGGAGCGCCTCGGGCGAGGACACGTCGGGCTTGGGCGCCCCCTTGCGCACGGCGATGGCGATGCCGGTGCGCGCGACATCGGTGCGGCCGGGGAGGACTTTGCCTTGCCGGATGAGCTCGTCGAGCGCGCCGCCGTCGATCATGATCAGGTCGGCCGGCTCGCCGCCAATGAACCGGCGGGCGACGCCGCCGGACGGGCCATAGCTCACGCGAACGTTATGTCGGTTGGCGCGCTCGAACGGCGGCACGAGCTCGTCGACCGCCGCCTTCATGGCGGTGGTGACCAGCGCATCGATCTCCACCGCCGGCGCCGAGCCGGTTGCAGCGAGCAGCGCGGCTGCGGCCGCGATCGCGACATTACGCATCGAATCCCTCCCATCATGGAGCCCAAGGTCCCATCGCAGGGTAGCGAACTGGGAAGCGTCAGTCAGGGGCTGTTGAGCACCCGTGCGAACAGGAGGGCTATGCGGCGGCCTCGTTACTGTTGCGGTTTGTCAGGGCGGCCCTGGCGGCGCGAGAGGATGCGCGCGACGAGCTGCTCGCGATCGGCGGCGCGAATTCTCGTCAGAATCTCTTGCGTGACGGCAGGGCGCATGCGCATGTCGGCAATCGCCTTTGTCAACGCTTCCTCTTCATTCGCGCAGGCCGCAAAGGCGGACGCCACGATGGATTCGGTCGGTTGTTGGGTATTGCGGGCCAATCCGTCGGCGTGCAGCAGCTTGCACAGAGTCCACCGCCGCGCCAGAGCGCTGTTGCGGTCCATTTTCTCCTGAAAATCGACGAACTCCTCCCGCCTTGGTTTCAATTCGCCCGGTGGCGGAGAAGCGAGAGCTTTCGGTCGGCTGCGCGGCAGCGGAACGGCCTCGGGCTCAGCGACCTCGGGTGGGGATGCGCAAGCGCACAACGAAACGAATGCGCCGATCGCAATCAGCCGCTTCACCGACATGGCCCCCCCTTCGGCAGCGTGTTCAGGTCGTCTTCTGGCGCAGGTCGCGGACGCGGACCGCCTTGCCCTGCGAGCGCGGCACCTCGCCCGGCGATTTGATGACGACGTCGCAGGTGACGCCGATCATGGACTTGATGTGATGGGCGACCTCGCGCGCTTTTGCGCGGCGATCGGCCTCGCCGGAATCCGGCGCGAGCTCGACCTCGAGTCCAGCCTCATCGAGCGCGCCTTGCCGGGTCAGCACGATCTGGTAATGCGGCGACAGTCCCGGCAGGCTCAACAGGATCGCCTCGAGCTGCGACGGATACACGTTGACGCCACGGATGATGAGCATGTCGTCGCTGCGCCCGGTGACGCGCATGATGCGCACATGGGTCCGGCCGCAGGCACACGGCTCGTCGGCGAGACGCGTGATGTCCCGCGTGCGATAGCGGATCATCGGCAGCGCCTCCTTGGTCAGCGTGGTGATGACCAATTCGCCAGCCTCCCCGCGCGGCAGAGGCTGCAGCGTCTCCGGATCGATGACCTCGAACAGGAAATGGTCCTCCCAGCCGTGCAGGCCCTCCTGCGCCACATGGCACTCGCAGGCGACGCCCGGCCCGAGGATTTCCGACAGGCCGTAAAGGTCCACCGCCTTGACGCCCAACCGCTCCTGAAGGTCGCGGCGCATGGCGTCGCTCCACGGCTCGGCCCCGAACACCCCGATGCGCAGCGCCGTCTGCCGGAGATCGACCCCCATTTGGCCCGCAACTTCGGCGATGTTGAGCGCATAGGAAGGCGTCGCACACAGCACATTGGCGGCAAAATCCTTGAGCAGCAGGACTTGGCGCTCGGTACCGCCGCCGGACATGGGAATCACGGTGCATCCGAGCCGCTCGGCCCCGTAGTGCGCGCCTAAGCCCCCGGTGAACAGTCCATACCCGTAGGCATTGTGGATGATGTCGCCAGGCTTAGCACCGGCGCAGGCGAGCGACCGCGCCATCAGGTCGGACCAGTTCGCAAGATCGGCCTTGGTGTAGCCGACGACGGTCGGCTTACCGGTCGTGCCCGACGATGCATGCACCCGAAGCACGTCCTCGCGCGGCACGGCGAACATTGCGAACGGGTAGTTGTCGCGCAGGTCGGTCTTGACCGTGAACGGAACGCGCATGATGTCGCCGAGGGCCTTGACGTCGCGCGGCTTCACTCCCGCGGCGTCGAAGCTCTTGCGAAAATGCGAGACGTTGTCGTAGGCGCGCTGCAGCGTGTGCTGCAGACGGGCGAGCTGCAGCGCCGCAAGCTCGTCGCGCGGCATCGTTTCCGCGCGCCGATCGAACATATAGACCTGAGCGGCTGTCCGTGTGCTCATGGGCGGGCTCGCCGGCGGAGTGGCGTGTATAGTACCAGCCGGAATGGCGACGTCACGCCCCTCGACCATATCGCCGACAAGCCATGGAACGGCTAAAAATCAACCGCATGAACCGAGGCCACGATCATTCGATGTCTACGGACGTTCTCAACGCCGCCGGCTTACCGGGCGACGCCATGGACGAATGGATACGGGCGGAGCCGGGCGCCACGACCGAGTATGGCTCCGATCGCAGCCGCTTTTCCGCCTATTGGCAGAGATCGACGCGGTTGCTGGCGCGCCTGCCGCCGCGCCCCCGCCGCAGCGAGCGTGAACAGGCCGCCGCCGCCATGATCCACGACGCCGCGCGGGCGGCGCGGTCGCGGTTTCTGGCGAGCCATTGCCATGCGGTTTATGACGCGCTGACGGATCGCCGCGCTCGCTTCGTGCGCCTCGAGCATCTCGTCATTGAAGCCGCGGGCATGATCCCGGGTCTCGTGCCGGAGGCGCAGCAGATCGCCGCGGAGGAAGGGCTCAAGCAGAAGGACAAGGACGGCCTCGAAATCGACCAGGGCCTGTTCCTCGCGGCCGTGCTGCGCAACGAACGGTCGGGCCGCCACCTCTGCCATGCCATGCTGCTGCCGCGCCCTGAAGCGCAAGCGCTGCTGCCGCAGCTCGAGCGCGACGGCGTCGTCGAGCTTCCCGGCGCCTCGGTGCAGCGCGACGGCAAGGCCGCCGTGGTGACATTGAAAAATCCGCGCTTCCTCAACGCCGAGGATCAGACCACGCTCGATGGCACGGAAACCTGCGTCGACCTCGCCTTGCTCGACCGGGCGAGCGAAGTCGCCGTCCTGCGCGGCGCCGCGGTCGAGCATCCCAAGTACCGCGGGCAGCGCGTGTTCGGGGCCGGCATCAATCTCACCCACCTCTACCACGGCCGCATTCCCTTCACCTGGTACCTCCAGCGCGACCTCGGCTACGTCAACAAGCTCTATCGCGGCTTGGCGCGCGCCGACGACGCGCCGCCGGACGAGTTCGGCGGCGAGACCATCGAGAAGCCGTGGATCGCGGCGGTCGAGACCTTCGCCATCGGCGGCCACTGCCAGGTCCTGCTGGCGGTGGACTACGTGATCGCCGAGCGCACCGCATTCCTGACGCTGCCGGCGCGCAAGGAGGGCATCATTCCGGGCGCCGCCAACATGCGCCTGCCGCGCTTCACCGGTGACCGGATTGCTCGCCAGGCGATCCAGTACGAGCGGCGGCTCCCCTGCGACAGCCCGGAAGGGCGACTCGTTTGCGACGAGATCGTCGAGACGGGAGCGATGGATGCCGGCCTGGCGCAGGTGGTGACGGCGCTTGCCAGTTCAGGCGTGGTCAGTACCGCCGGCAATCGCCGCGCCATCCGGGTTACCCAGGAGCCGTTGGACATGTTCCGCGCCTACTTCGCCGTCTACGCGCGCGAGCAGGCCTATTGCCACTTCAGCCCCGCTCTCATCGCCAACCTGGAGCGGCACTGGAACGCGCAGAACCGGAACGTGTGAGACGTCTTCGGATAAACGATTCGATCGTCATTGCCGGGCGAGCCGCTACAGCGGCGAGGGTTGTCCCGGCAAGCCATCCCTTTCGTTACAGATGGATCACCGGGTCTCGGCGCTTCGCGCCGGCCCGGTGATGACGAGGTTTCGGTCTGGCGCTCAGCGCGCGGCGGCCCGCTTGGCCGCCTTCGCCTTCAGGCGCTCCAGCGTCTTCGCCACCTCGACGACGAAACGGGTGTGGCTGCCGCTGCTGATGGGCTCGAGGTCGTCCTGCACGGCGACGTCGAAAGTGATCTTGCGCCGGTCGACGGCGGAGACCGTCACGGTGATTTCCACCTCCATGTCGGGGAGCGTCGGCGCCAGGTGCTTGAGCGCAACCTCCATGCCGACCGAATCCTCACCCGGATCCGCGTGCTCGAGGATGAGGTCGCGACACGCATGCTCGACGTCGCGCACCAGCTGGGGAGTCGCATAGACCCGTCCTTCCTCGCCCATGAAGCCGATGGTGCGCTCGCGGTCGACGACGAGGCGCCTCACCAGCGAGAGTCCCGGCCGCAGGCTGTCCTTCATGGCTCATCTCCATAGGTCTGGACCATGTGATCGCGAACGAACCGGGCAAGCTCGGCGAGATCGCCGCGACCGGCACCGGCCGCGACCGCCGCCGAAAGGGCGGCAAGCGTGCCGGCGGCGACCGGCATCGCGACGCCCGTGGCGGCGCCGGTCGCGACCGCCGACATCAGGTCCTTGCGCAAGGTGACGAGATCGAGCGTGATGTCGGCCTTCTCGCCCTTGAGCACCGGGAGCTTGGCCGTGAGCCAGCCGGTTGCGGTCGGCGCCTCCTTGAGCACGTCGAGCATCTGATCCAACGTGAGGCCCTGCCGTGCCCCGAGCGCCAGCGATTCCGCGAGCGCCTCGATATAGGCGCCGAGCCCCAGATTGACGGCGAGCTTCATGGCGTAGCCGCTGCCGTTCCCACCCAGATGAACGATGCGGCGCGCGAGCTTGTCCAGCACCGGCCGCGCCCGCTCGACGTCCTTGGCTTCTCCGCCCACGAGAGCGAACAGCTTGCCGTCGCGAACGCTCGGGATCGTGCCGAGCACGGGCGCTTCGATGAGCCGCGCTCCGCGGGTCGCGACCACGGGCGCGAGCTCACGCCCGGTCGCCGGCCGCAGCGTGCTCATCTCGATGAAGAGCTTGCCGGCGACGTCCGCCTCGAGGAAGCCGATATCCCCGGTGAACAGCTTTCGCACTCCGCTGTCCTCGGTGATGATCGAGATGACGATGTCCGATTGGGCGGCGACCTCCCGCGCATCGGCCGCAATGCGCAAGCCGCGTTTGCCGGCCGCACCGGCCGCGTTTCGATCATGGTCCCAGCCGACCAGCTCGAAGCCTTGCTCGGCGAGGCGCTGCGCCATGGCGCCGCCCATGCGGCCGAGGCCGACGAGGCCGATTATCAATCTTCCACCTCGCCCGGCGCGAACACGTACGTGGCGTTGCAAAACTCGCACGTGACGCGGATCGCCCCGTCTTCGACCATATGGTCGCGGTCGTCGGCCGAGAAGCTGCGCAGCATGGAGGCCACCCCGTCGCGCGAGCAGGAACACTGCGCGCGCACCGCCACGTTCCTGAATACGCGCACGCCGCGCTCATGGAACAGCCGGTACAGCAGCCGTTCGCTCGAGAGCGCCGGATCGATCAGCTCGATGTCCTCGACGGTGGAGATGAGCGAGCGGCCCTCCACCCAGGCGTCATCCTCCGGCACGACGTGCGGCGCCGTTCCTTCCGGCGCGTCGCCGGGGTCGAGATCGGCCTGGCGCATCCGCTCCGCCGACTTGGGCAGGAACTGCAGCAGAATGCCGCCGGCACGCCAGCGGTGGCGGACGCCCTCGCCGTCCATGCGGAATTCTTCAGCGACGGCGAGCCGGACCCGGGTGGGGATCTGCTCGGAGCGGCGAAAATATTCGTGCGCGGTCGCTTCCAGGCTGCCGCCCTGCACCGCCACCAGACCTTGGTACCGGCTCATGTCGGGTCCCTGGTCGACCGTCATGGCAAGGTGGCCCTGGCCGAGCAGCGCGCCCGCCGACGTCTGCCCGGCCGCAATGGCTTCGGCCACGCGTCCCTTGTCGTAGCGGGCGCAGGCGCGCAGGCGCCCGGGCGTGGTGAAATCGACCACCAGCATGCGCACGGGGCCGTCGGTCTGCGTCTGCAGAATGAACTTGCCGCTGAACTTGAGCGAGGAGCCGAGCAGCGCGGTGAGGACGATCGCCTCGCCCAGGAGCTTGGCGACGGGCGCGGGGTCGTCGTGACGCGTCAGGATCTCGTCGATCGCAGGGCCAAGCCGCACCACCCGGCCGCGCAAATCCAGCGCCGCGACGGCGAACGGCTGAACCGTATCGTCGGCGGATGTCGCCGCAGGAGCGCGGGTCGGAATGGCGATGTCGCTCATCGCGCCTCCGCGTGGAGACACCAGGCGAGAATGCCTCGTTGCGCGTGCAGCCTGTTCTCGGCTTCGTCGAACACGACAGATTGCGGCCCGTCGATCACGTCGTCGCTGACCTCCTCGCCGCGATGGGCCGGAAGGCAATGCATGAACAGGGCATCGGGTTTCGCCTTGGCCATCAGCCTGGCATTGACCTGATACGGCTTCAAAAGGTTGTGACGGCGCGCGCCGTCCTTGTCGCCCATCGAGACCCAGGTGTCGGTCACGACGCAGTCGGCGCCCGTCACGGCTTCCTCCGGATCGGTCCCGACCAGAATGGCGGCGCCGGATGCCTTGATCCAATCCAGGAGCGCCGTCTTCGGGGCGAGCGGCGGCGGCGCCGCGATTCTCAGGCGGAACTCGAACCGTTGCGCCGCATGAACCCACGAGGTGAGCACGTTGTTGGCGTCGCCGGTCCAGGCGACAGTCCTGCCGCGGATCGGGCCGCGGTGCTCCTCATAGGTCATCACGTCGGCCATGACCTGGCACGGATGCGAGATGCTGGTGAGCCCGTTGATCACCGGCACCGTGGCGTGACGGGCGAACTCGACGAGCGCCGCGTGATCGAGCATGCGGATCACGATGGCGTCGATATAGCGCGACAAGACCCGTGCCGTGTCGCCGATCGTCTCGCCGCGTCCGAGCTGCATGTCGTGCGTGGTCAGCACCATGCTCTCGCCGCCGAGCTGGCGCATGGCGACGTCGAAAGAGACGCGGGTGCGGGTCGAAGGCTTGTCGAAAATCATCACCAGGGTCCGCCCGGCCAGCGGCCTGTCGGCAATGAACCCGTCGCTTTTCACGCGCGCCTTCGATGACCGGCTCGCCTCGATGATGGCGCGCAATTCCGGGGCCGGGACCTCGGTCAGATCGAGAAAGTGGCGGATGCCGTTTGCGCTCACTTGGCCGCCTCCACCTTTTCGGCTCGGGCGAGCCCCGCCTCGATCTGCGTCGCCGCGCGATCGAGACGGGCCAGCGCCTCGGCGACTTCGCTCTCGCCGATGATGAGCGGGGGCAGCAAGCGGACCACGTTCTCGCCGGCGGCAACGCTGAGAAGCCGTTCGGCGCGCAGCGCCTCGACCAGATCGGCGGCCGGGACGAGCGGCTTGAGGCCGATCAGCAAGCCTTCGCCGCGCAGCTCGGCGATCACCGCCGGGTGGCGGTCTTTCAGCTCGGCCAGGCGCTGTTTGAGCAGCAGCCCGGTTTGCCGCACGCGGTCGAGAAACCCGGGCGCGAGCACGACGTCGAGCACCGCATGGGCGGCAGCCATGGCGAGCGGATTGCCGCCGAAGGTCGAGCCGTGCGTGCCGGCGGTCATGCCCTGGGCGGCGGCGGCCGTCGCGAGGCAGGCGCCGATGGGAAAGCCGCCGCCCAGCCCCTTGGCGAGCGCCATGATGTCGGGCGCGACGCCGACCCGCTGATAGGCGAAGAGGTGGCCGGTGCGTCCCATGCCGGTCTGCACCTCGTCGAAGATGAGGAGCAGGCCGTGCTCGTCGCAGATCTGGCGCAGGATCTTGAGGAACTGCGTGGACGGCGTGCGCACGCCGCCTTCGCCCTGGATCGGCTCGATCAGGATCGCGGCCGTCTGCGGGCCGACCGTGCGTCTGACGGCAGCGACATCATCGAGCGGCAGCTGATCGAAGCCATCGACTACCGGACCGAAGCCGTCGAGATGCTTCTTCTGGCCGCCGGCCGCGAGCGTCGCCAGGGTGCGGCCGTGAAAGGCGCCCTCGAAGGTGATGATGCGATAACGCTCGGGCTGCCCGTTGGCCGTGTGATACTTGCGCGCGACTTTGATCGCGCCCTCCATCGCCTCGGCGCCCGAATTGCTGAAGAACACCAGATCGGCGAAGCTTTCGGCACACAGCCGCTCGGCCAGACGCTCGCCGTCGGGCATGCGGTAGAGGTTGGACACGTGCCAGACTTTGCGGGCCTGCTCGGTCAGCGCAGCGACGAGATGGGGATGGGCATGGCCGAGCACGTTGACGGCGACCCCGGCGGCAAAATCGAGGTAGCGGTCGCCGTTATCAGCCACCAGCCAAGCGCCCTCGCCTCGCTCGAAGGCAAGGTCGACGCGCGCATAGGTGGGCATCAAACGCGAGGTCACCTGAGGGAACCGTCCGCCGAACGTCGTGTTGAAATGAATCGTGCCGCCTCTCCGGGGCGGCACGACGGTTGCATTCTATTGGACCGCCGCGACGTGTCAACACGAGCCCTGGAGGGCCAGTTTCGGCTTGTCGGCACCGTTTTGACGGACATTAGTGGGGAAAACACGAATGAGAATCCGCCGACTCTTGCGCGGGAGTCGCGCCATATTGTAGTTTCGTAGATGTCGAATACGACATCTCGTGCGGCGGACTGTATCTGCGTTTCAATTCGTACAATGGGTAGATGTCCGGCGATCGAACGGTCGCCAGACGGCGTGGAGGGATTCTGTTTTGCGTTTCGCCCGGCCGCACGCTGCTGGCAAGGAGCATGAAGCGATGAATCTCACCGGCGAACGTAAAGACATGAGTTGGACCGATGAGCGGGTCGAGCACCTTAAGAAGCTGTGGTCGGAAGGCTTGTCGGCGAGCCAAATCGCGGCCGAGCTTGGGGGCATCACGCGCAACGCGGTGATCGGCAAGGTGCATCGGCTCGGCCTGTCGGGGCGTGCCAAGGCGCCGTCCTCGGCAGCCCCGCGCCCGCGCAAGCCGCGCGCACCGTCGCATGTGCTGCGCATGGCGCGTCCGGCGATGCGCGGCAACACCGCGCTCGCGCGGCATGCGCTGGCGGTTTACGAGCTCGAGCCGGAGCCCGAGCCCGAGCCGCTGGAAAACATCGTCCCGATCGGGCAGCGCTGTTCCCTGCTCGAGCTTTCTGACGCCAAATGCCGCTGGCCGATCGGCGATCCCGGCACCAGCGACTTCTTCTTCTGCGGCGGCAAGCCCATAGGGGACCTGCCCTACTGCGGCTATCACGCGCGCATGGCCTACCAGCCGGTGGACCGGCGCCGTGACCGGCGGCCGGCACGCGCCTGAGGCGACGTTATTTACGGGGAATGCAGCCGCACGCATCGCGTCGGCTCAAGCGATTTTGAGAAAGTGCTCGTCGAGCGAATAGCCTGAGCCGCGCACGGTGCGGATCGGGTCTCCGGCGCGGCCGCGATAGAGCGCCTTGCGCAACCGGGCCGACATGGACCTCCACCGTCCGCTCGTCGATATGGACTTCGCGGCCCCGGACGGCATTGGGCGCTTTTGATCATGGTTGGCCAGCGGGTCGGCCCCGCGTTCCTCGCGAAATCGTCACTTGACCACCCCGTTCATCCTTCCGATATTTCGCTGCTTGAAGAACCATGCGCATCGCTCGCACCATATTCGTTCTTCTGATCGGGATTTCGGTGGCTTTGCTGCCGGTCGCGGGCGGGGCGGCATTCAAGCT
>JBJMSU010000192.1:0-12195 GCA_045801465.1 Xanthobacteraceae bacterium
TCACCTATGCGGTGCGCTATCTCGCCGGTGCCTTCCGGGCGGCAAACGGCAACGCCGATCGCGCGGTCTCCTACTTCCGCAGCGGCTACTACCGGCCGAAGCACAAGGTGCAGCGCGCCGTGGCACAGCGCGGCAAGCCGCCGGCGCAGGAAGCCACGGCATCGACCGGAGAGCTCCGGCAGGATGCTGCCGCCTCGAACACCGGCGGCCAAGCCGGGGAATAGCGCCGCCTCTCCCATTGTCATCACCGGGCTTGTCCCGGTGATCCCGCTTAGGTTGGCAATGCAGTGCGTCTCTGAGCCAGATGGCCGGGACAAGCCCGGCCATGACGAAGCGGTTGGTCGATTTTCAATATGGCTGCTAGCCCCATGCAGGCCTGCCGGCGCTTCCGGCATGGCTGCCACGCCGTATTGCGGTTGATGGTGCAGGCCGCACGCGCTAAGGGGACTGGTCACCGTCATGCGGTTGCCAAGCCCCGCCAACGAAGATTTCATGACCACAACGACTGCCGAGCTTGCGCCTGAACGATCCTTCGTCGACGTCTGGCTGGTCTCCATCGGGCATGCGTTCACGCATTGGTACCCGGCCACGTTCTACCTGTTGCTGCCGTTGATCGGCAACGAGCTGGGCTTGAGCTACGCGCAGATCGGGTCGATCCTGACCGTCCAGTTCATGGCCGGCGCGATCTCCAACGTGCCGGGCGGCCTCTTGGTGGACAGCGTCGGCCGCAAGGGCGTGCTGATGGCGGTCTCGCTCGCCTGGGTCGGCATCCCGTATCTGTTGATGGGCTTCAGCCATGCCTACTCGCTGCTGCTCATCTGCTCGGCCCTGGTCGGCATCGGCAACAACCTGTGGCACCCGACCGCCATTCCGCTGCTCGGCACCCGCTTTCCCACCCGTCGCGGGCTGGTCATGTCATTCCACAGCATGGCCGCCAATGTCGGCGACGCCTTGGCGCCGCTCGCCGCCGGCGCGCTGCTGGCCGTGCTCAGCTGGCGCCAGGTGATGGCGCTGAACGTGCTGCCCGGGTTGCTGATGGCGCTTCTGCTGTTCGTCTATTTCGGCCGGCCGCAGCCCGGCGACGAGCTTCAGCCGGAGGCGCGCGCCACCGGTTCCATTGCCGGCGTGCTGCGCGTGTTCGCCGTGCTCTTGCGCAATCGCACCGTGACGATGCTGTCGGTCGGCTCGGCGTTCCGCACGATGACGCAGATGTCGCTGCTCAGCTTCCTGCCGGTGTATTTTGCCCATGAGCTCGGATATTCGCCGGTCTGGATCGGCGGCTGCATGTTCGCGCTGCAGGCGGCCGGGTTCATGGCCGCGCCGATCGCCGGCCATCTGTCCGACAAGATGGGCCGCCAGCAGATCATCGTGACCAGCATGGCGACGTCGGCGGTGGTGCTCTTGTTCATGGCGTTCGCCGGCCGCTCGCTGGCGTTCGTGTTCTTTGTCGCCGTGCTCGGCTTCTTCTTGTTCGCCACGCGCGCGGTGCTGCAGGCCTGGCTGCTCGACGCCACGCCCAACGAGATGGGCGGCACCAGCGTCGGCTTCCTGTTCGGGTTCCAGGCGCTCGGCGCCGCCATCGGTCCGTTGATCTCCGGCATCGTCGCCGACCATTACGGTCTCGTTGCGACGTTCTATTTCCTGGCGCTGACCATCGTCATCGCCAACGTGTTCATGTTCTTCACGCCGGCGCCGGAGCGCGGCGAATGAAGGTCTATCTGTTCGATCTCCTGCCCTACGACCAGCACTTCGACGAGTTCAAGGCGGAGCGGTTCATGCCGTATCCGCTGCCGGGCAGCCATTTCGTGCCGGACATCGCGGCGCGCTCGTACGAGCAGCACCTGGCGGTGTGGGAGGAGATGGATCGGCTCGGCTACGACGGCGTCGGCCTGAACGAGCATCACACCACGCCGCACGGGCTGATGAACTCGCCCAACCTCATGGCGGCGGCGGCCGCGCAGCGCACCAAGCGGCTCAAGTTCTTCATCCTCGGCAATCTGTTGCCGCTGCACAATCCCCTGCGCATCGCCGAAGAGCTCGCCATGGTCGACCTGTTGTCGCGCGGGCGCATCATGGCCGGCTTCGCCCGCGGCGTCCCGCGCGAATACAAGGTCTATGACGTTCCGATGCGCGAGTCGCGCGCACGTTTCGACGAAGCGCTCGACGTCATCCTCAAGGCGTGGACGCAGGACGTGTTCAGCCATCAGGGGCAGTATTGGTCCTACAAGGATATCGCCATCTGGCCGCGCCCGTACCAGCAGCCGCACCCGCCGGTGTGGATCCCGTTCACCGGCAGCCGCGAAACCATCGAGCGCGCGGCGGCCGGCAATTTCGGCGCCGCGATCCATCACACCAACCGCGGCGTGATCGACGACATGATCGCCTACTTCGCGCAGTCGCTGGCGCGTCACGGCCACCGCATCCGCTCCGAGCAGCTTTGCCTCTTGGCCGACGCCTGGGTGGCCGACGATGCCGCGACGGCGATTGCGGAATACGCGCCGTACTTTCTCTATTTCAATCAGGTGCTGTGGCATCACGGCAGCTCGAGCCCGGGCCAGAGCGCGAGCCCGGCGGCGAGCGGCTACGTTGCGGCGTCCTCGCACGACTACCTACGCCCCGAGAACCGACCCTACGCGGCGCTCGACCGCGAAAAGATCCGCCAGATGAACCGTGCCGACGTCGACGCCATGGTGAGGAACGGCGATCTCGCCTTCGGCTCGCCCACGGAAGTGACGGACCGGCTGATCGCGACCGCCGAGCATGCCGGCGCCGACTCGCTGCTCCTCAACCTCAATCTCGGCGCGCTGCCGCACGCGCAGCACCTCGCCCAGGTGCGCCGCTTCGGCCGCGAAGTCCTGCCGCGGCTGCAGGCGCATCGGGTGACCCGCGTGCCGGCCGCCGCGGCTTATGCGTGATCGGGGGTTGCGACGGATCGAAACGAGTTTGTCGACAACGAGATCGGAGGATATTACGTTCTCCGCCATGAACCCAAGACTGCGCACGATCCAAGTTGACGAACGCACGGCTGAGCTGTTGGAAGCGCGCGCGGCCGCGCGCGGCTTGTCGGTTGGCGAACTTGTTGCCGACCTAGCTTGGACCGTTGAAAACCTATCGCCCGAGTTGCAGTCGCAGTACGACAATGGGGAAGGGCCCTGGTCACCTGAGGTGTTGGCCGAGGATGCACGCCGGCTCGCCGAGTTTGAACAAACCCGGCAAGGCATTCCTTGGGAAGAGGTCAAAGCCTGGATGCAGAGCCGGGGTACGCCGGACGAGCGTCCACCGCCGAAGCCGCGCAAGCTGTGAAGCATGTGCCTTGAAACGAACACAGCGGCGTGCCATATGACCCCTGCGGATCATTGGCCTGATCGCTTTTAGGCCGTTTGCGGGCCGCGTGAACGAATTCCGAACCGGTTTTCGGCCCGCCATTTAACGCATTCGCTTTTTTCATCGGCAGCCCAGACCACGCGGGATGTCTTCAAAACCCCGCGTTTGCTTGCCGGCACGTTGAAAAAGCCGGCGGCGCACGCCCAATAGGAAGTACTCCATTGACCACGTTTCACGATTTCGGCCTCGCCGAGCCGATCACCCGCGCCATTGCGCAGGAAAAGTACGTCACCCCGACGCCGATCCAGACCGATGCCATCCCGCTGGTTTGCGCCGGCCGCGATCTCATCGGCATCGCACAGACCGGCACCGGCAAGACGGCCGCCTTTGCTCTGCCGATCCTCAACCACCTCGCCGCCGCTCCGCGGCCGCTGGAGAAGAAGACCTGCCGTGTTCTGGTGCTGTCGCCGACACGCGAGCTCTCCGGCCAAATCCTCGAGAGCTTCCGCACGTATGGCCGACACCTGCGCTTGAGTTCCACTCTGGTGATCGGCGGTGTATCCATGGGCCAGCAGGTGCGGGCGCTGATGAACGGCGTCGACGTCCTGGTCGCCACGCCGGGCCGCCTGCTCGATCTCATCCGCGGCAATGCCTTACGCCTTGGCCGCGTGGAGGTGCTGGTGCTCGACGAAGCCGACCGCATGCTCGACATGGGCTTCATTCACGACATCAGGACGATCGTCGCCAAGCTGCCGGCAGACCGGCAGACGCTGTTGTTCTCGGCCACCATGCCGCGCGAAGTCGCCGCCCTGGCCGATCAGATGCTGCGCGATCCGGCACGTGTCGCGGTGACGCCGGCGGCGTCCACGGTGGAGGGCGTCGTGCAGCGCATCATCCACACGGAACGCGCGGCCAAGCCGGCGTTGCTGATCGAGGTGCTCAAGGCGGAGAGCATCGAGCGCGCGCTCGTCTTCACTCGCACCAAGCACGGGGCCGACAAGGTGGTGCGCGGCCTCGTCAAGGCCGGCATCGCGGCGCAGGCGATCCACGGCAACAAATCGCAGAACCAGCGCGAGCGGGTGCTCAAGGATTTCCGCGTCGGCCGGGTGCGGACGCTGGTCGCCACCGACATCGCCGCGCGCGGCATCGACGTCGACGGCATCAGTCACGTGATCAACTACGACCTGCCGAACATCCCGGAGAGCTACGTACACCGCATCGGCCGCACCGCGCGTGCCGGCGCGGCTGGTGCCGCCATCTCGTTTTGTGATGCCGAAGAGGCGGCGTTCCTGCGCGACATCGAGAAGCTGATCCGGATGGCGATCCCGGCGACGGATCGACGGACCGGGCGGCCGGCACGGCCTGCAGCCTCGGCACATGCCCAGCACGCAACCTCGGAACATGCTAAAGGGAATGGTTCCGAGCGCGGCCCGAAACGATCGCGGCGCCATCGCCGCGCCACGCGCGAGCAGTACGGGCAACTCGCTCCCGCGGCGGATCCCGGCAATATCGGGTCTGTTGCCTTCATGCAGCGCCGCGAGGAGAGGCCGACGCGACGCGCTCATCCGGTATCGCGCTGAGAATTCGGAGGACACGATGGCGAAGGAAGAACTGCTGGAATTCGAAGGGAAGGTGATCGAGGTCCTTCCCGACGGGAATTTTCGCGTGAAGCTCGACAATGACCACGAGATTCTCGCCTATACAGCGGGCAAGATGCGCAAGTTCCGCATTCGCACCGGCGTGGGCGACCGCGTCATCGTCGAGATGTCCCCCTACGACCTGCAGCGCGGCCGCATCAGCTTCCGCCACAAGTCGGACCGGCCGCCCGTCATCGGCTCCGGCCAGCGCCGGCCGCAGTGGCGGCGCTGAGTTTCTTCGCGACCACCGACGTTTCATGCGCTCAGCCTAACCGCCATGTGAGCCGCGCGGTCAACGTAGCCGCAATGTCACGCGCGTGCGGATCCAGCGAAGGCTTCTAACGATATCGGTTGACAACCAAGCCTGTCTCGCTTCCCCTGTCAGTTGCGGATTCGGGGAGGACATCGATGCTGCATCGTGTAGGCTTGGCTTTCATTCCGCTGTTGATGACGACCGCGTTCTCGTTCGCGCAGACGCCGCTGCCGATCCCGCTGCCGTTCCCGAGCTATCAGGGCACCCCGGAAGACCAGAAAGCGTGCGATCCCCCGGTCCAGAAATTCTGCCGCGCGGCGATCCCGGATCAGTTCCGCGTGCTGCGATGCCTGCAGGACCATCGCGACAAGATCGGCAAGGCCTGCCAGGCCGTGCTCACGTCCTACGGACAGTGATTCGCTTACGATAAGCTCGTCGTCATTGCCGGCTTGACCCGGCAATCCATCTTTTTGGTAAAGGATGGATCACCGCGTCTCGGCGCTTCGCGCCGGCCCGGTGATGACGAGTCATGTGTGTGATCGCCGTTACGTCGTCTTGAACGCCGGCATTACGTCCTTGGCGAACCAGCGCAGCTGCTCCTTGAACTCCTTCGGGCCGAGGCCTTCGGCCCAGTGGATCATGAAGCTTTCCAGTCCCGGATATTTCGCCGCGATCGATTTGATCCCGTCGATCACCTGTGACGGCGGCCCGCACAGCCACGCCTTCTGCTCGACGCCGTCGCGCAGCGACGGCACCCGCGTCGGCGCGCCGGGCGTGCCCCATACGCGTCCCTGCGCGTCGGCATAGCGCACGAAGCCGAACGGCGCGAACCACTTGAAGCGTTCGTCGTGCGCCGGCTCGAGGCGCCGCATTGCTTCGGCCTCGCTGTCCGCGAGGTAGACGCCGGCCCCCCAGATCATGTCCTCGCCGAGCTGCTTATCGCGGCCGTGGCGGGCGCAGGCCGCGTGATAGGCGCGCACCACGTCATCGAGGATCTTCTCGCCGTTGAGCGTCACCATGGCCTTGAGACCGTATTGCGCCATCATGTCGATGGTCTTGCCGCTGGCGATCGGCATCCAGATTTCGACCGGCAGGTGCTTGGGTCGCGGCACGACGGTGATGTCCTTCAACTGATAGCCCCGGTAGTCGACCGGCGGCGGGCATTCGTAGTAGCGGCCCTTGTGGTGAAACGCCGGCTCGTTGAAGCATTTCAGCAGGAGCTGAAGCTGCTCTTCGAACAGCGCGCGATTGGCCTCGGCGTCCATGAGCGGCGCGCCGAACGTCTCCACCTCGCGGGTGTGATAGCCGCGGCCGACCCCCATGATGATGCGTCCATCGGTGACGATATCGGCCATGGCATAGTCTTCGGCGAGCCGGATCGGATGCCACATCGGCAGCACGTTGAACGCGCAGCCGAACTTCAGCCGCCTGGTCTGGGTGGCCAGCCACAGGCCGAGCTGGATCAGGTTCGGCAGGCACTCGTAGCCCTCGCGCTGAAAATGGTGCTCGGCCGTCCACAGCACGTCGTAGCCGAGCTCGTCCATGAGCTGCGCGACGTCGCGCACGGTGGCGAACACCTCGCGCAGCCGTTCGTCGGAATAGCGCCGGTCGTTCGCCGGCGTGCCGTCGAGCCCGATATTCTCGAGCTCGATCTGGCCGACATAGAGGACGTGGAAGCTCTTGATCATCCGCGCTACGCGACCCCCTCGACGATGCGGAGATCGCGGTCGGCGGCCTTGCCGAGCACTTTCAGCGCCGCCTGATATCCTTCACTGTCGTGAGCGGCGACGGCGCGGTCCACGCTGTCGAACTCGATGATGACCACGCGCTGGGTGAGCCCCGCCTCGTAGGCCTTGGCGGCGGTGCCGCGGGCGAGAAAACGTCCGCCGGCCGCCGTGATGGCCGGCGCAGCGAGCTTCGCGTACTCAGCCAATGCATCCGGATTGGAAATCGAACGATAACATGCCACCCAATACGCCTTCGCCATTGTCGTCTCCGTTGCTTCACTGTCGCCACTTGATCGAGCAGCCCATGCTGGGCATCTGCTCGGCCGGGCCGCGCCCGGTTTCCGCCACCTGCTTCATCGCCTCGTACAGCTCCCGCCGCGCGCCCGGCACGAGCGTGGTGCGCGAGGCGTCGAGCCGGCCGCGATATTGCAGCCCGTCGGCCGCATTGAAGCCGAAGAAGTCCGGCGTGCACTGCGCCGCATAGACGCGCGCCACGTCCTGCGTCTCGTCGATCACGTAGGGAAAGGTGAAGCCGTGCTTGGCGGCAAACGCCTTCATGTTGTCGAAAGAATCCTCGCCATAGGTGCGCGTGTCGTTCGGCATGATGGCGACCGTGCCGATGCCGAGCTCGTGCAGCGCTTTGGCCTCGTCGACGAGCCGGCCGATCACCGCCTTCACGTAGGGGCAGTGATTGTAGATGAAGGCGACCAGCGTCCCCTTGTCCCCGCGCACATCGGCGAGCGACCATGTCTTGCCGTCAACCCCCTTGAGCGCGAAGTCGCGCGCGATCCAGCCGAAGTCGCAGATGCCAGTGAGGGCCATCGTCCAATCCTACACGACGAGCGTCAGACGTTTTGCCGCGCGGGTGACCCCCGTGTAAAGCCAGCGCTCACGGCTTTCCGCAAAGGCGAACGATTCGTCGAACAGCGCGACGTCGTCCCACTGCGAGCCTTGCGCCTTGTGTACCGTGAGCACGTAACCGAAGTCGAATTCCTGGTAGCGCTTGCGGTCGTCCCAGGCAATCTCCTCGAGCCCGCCGGTGAAGCACTCGGAGCGCGCGCGAACCTTCAAAGGATTTCCTTTCGGGTCGTCTTCGGGAATGAGCCGCATGCCGAGAATCTTCCGGCGCAGGCGCGGCCGCTCGTGCACCAACCATAGCCCGCCGTTGAGCAGGCCCTTGGATTTGTTGTTGCGCAGGCAGACGAGCTTGTCGCCCTGCATCGGCAGCGGGTCGGGAAAGCCGCGCCGCTCGCGCATGCGCTGATTGTAGGCACGCCGGGTGGCATTGCGGCCGACCAGAATCTGATCGGCGTTGAGCACCCGCTGCGGGTCGAGGGCGGAGCGGCTCACGATCATGGTCTCGCCGTAGGTGCCGGGATCGAGCCGCTTGCCGGCACGGATATCCATCGAAATCCGCACGATCGGATCGTCCTGGGCCTGCCGGTGCACCTCGGTCAGCATGGCGTCGGGCGGAGCGTCGGTGAAGAAGCCGCCGCCCGCGACCGGCGGGAGCTGCGCCGGGTCGCCCAGCACCAGGAGCGGCACATTGAACGACATGAGGTCGCGGCCAAGCTCCGCGTCCACCATGGAGCATTCGTCGATGACGATGAGCTTGGCGTCGCGCACAGGCGCATCGTCCCACAATTCGAAGCTCGGCTCCTCCTTGCCGCTTTGGAGCGGACGATAGATCAGGCTGTGGATCGTCGAGGCGCCGGCACAGCCTTTGCGGCGCATGACCAGCGCCGCCTTGCCGGTGAAGGCGGCGAACAGCACCCGGCCTTCGACATCCTTGGCCAGATGCTTGGCGAGCGTCGTCTTTCCCGTGCCGGCATAGCCGAACAGGCGGAAGATGGGCGGCGTGCCGCGGCGGCCCGGCTTCTGCTTGAGCCACTCCGCAACAGCCTTGAGCGCGGCGTCCTGGTGCGGCGTGAACAAGGGGCTGTGACGGTAAAGAACGAAGGTCCTTTCCTTTCCCATTAAGGAACGGATCGAGAACGTAAGTCAATCGACCGGCGCCCTCAGCTCGCCGCCGCAGCCTCGACGCCCGGCGTCTCCGGCGCAAAGCCGAACGCCCGCTCGAACCGCCGCGCGTAGGCCGGCCAGGCGTCCGGATTGATCAGGCGCGGCGGGCGCTGGCCGTCCAGGCAGGCAAGGACCTGCTCGGCCGCGATGCGTCCCATGGTGCGGCGTGCTTCCGGCGTGAACCCGGCGGTGTGCGGGCTCGCCACCACGTTGTCGAACTGGAGCAGCGGGTGATCCGGTCCCGGCGGCTCCTTGTCCCAGACGTCGAGGCCGGCGCCGGCGATCCTTTTCTCGCGCAGCGCCGCGCACAGAGCTTGCTCGTCGTGGATGAAGCCGCGCGCGGTGGTGATGAGATAGGCATGCGGCTGCATCAGCGCGAGCTCGCGCGCGCCGATCATGCCGCGCGTTTCCTCGGTGAGCGGGCAGTTGATGGAGACGAAATCGGCGCCGCGCAGGAGGTCGTCGAGCGCAACTTTCGTCGCCCGGCGTGCCGCGATTTCGGCGGCCGAGAGATACGGATCATAGGCGAGCACCTTCATGCCGAGCATGCCGCCGCACAGTTCGGCGATCCGCCGCCCGACATTGCCGAGGCCGACGATGCCGATGGTGCGGCCGTGCGTCTCGCAGCCCGGGAAGGCGTTGCGGTCGCCCAGCGTGCCGCGCCGCAGCGCGCGATCGGTCTCGATGATGCGCTTGGCCAGGCACAGCAGCATGCCGAGCACGTGCTGGGCCACCGCTTCGCGGTTGCCGCCCGACTGGTTGACGACCAGCACGCCCGCAGCGGTGCAGTCCTTCACCTCCACCGTGTCGTAACCGGCGCCATTGGTCGAAACGATCAGCAGGTTCGGCATGCCGGCCAAGAGTGCCTTGGTGACGTGGAACTTGGCGGCGAGCTCGTCGCGCGCCGAACCGATCTGGTAGACATGCGCGGCGGCGAGAATGGGCGCCGCTATGCGGTCGTCGCTGTCGTTCTCGAGCTTGTCGAGCCGCACGTCGGGCCGCTTGGCCAGAATATCGGCATAGCAGCGGTCGGCGACATATTTGACGAAGAAGACGCGCTTGACGGTGTCCGGCATCGGCAAATCCTTGTGGGCAACGAGGGAAGTTCCTACAGCGCCTGCCGCAGGCTCTTGTAGAAACTTCAAATCGAAAAACGGCACTAGAAATGTAGGCTTGCTACTGCCCCTATGCTTCCGAAGGTCGTGTCAGAGGGAGCTTCGATGTAGCACGAACTTCGGAACCGAGGCACTAGCCCATTACCACGATTGCCGATGGCTGTGGTGGGTCGTTTACGACACGGCGTCCAGATCGACGTCGGCTCTGAGCCGCTTGACGATGCGCGGCGTTGGTCGGTCATCGCACGCTCCCCTCGGTGCAACAGCGAAATCAGCAATTCGCGAACCATGTTCGCAATCTCTTCGGATTGCAGGCATTGCCGTCGGTTCGCGCTCTGCCCTCGCGCACAATCCGGCCTGTCGATCCGGTCCATTTGCGCCTGATCGCGCGCTGACGCAGCCGAGAATTAGATCGCATACGATCGATTCCCGATTAATACCGGGAAATACAGAGGGGAACTCTCGCGGCGGCTGGACGGCCGGCCAAACGCGCGACCCGGTCGCAGCCGCTCGATCTGGGTCCATAAACAGATTCAATCTGTAGACATCGATTAACCAGATGGAGGGGAAGTGCCTCTAGGGTGTCGCCGCCGGCCGGTCATTTCGCGGCCCGGCACTGTCACTAAAGGAGAGGCCCTTGCAAACCGCGCAATTTTCGACCGCCGCGGCAGACATTTCCGCGCCTGAGCCGCTTGGACGGGTTATGGCCGTCGACGGCACCCAGGCCACCATCCGCTTGAACATTGCCAGCCGTCCGCGCGCGCCGGAGGATGCGCGGGCGACCGTGGGCAAGTTCATGGTCATCCACACCGCCGTATCGATGCTCGTCGGCGTGGTTACCAAAATCTCCACCCCGACGCTGCGGGCCGGCGAGGATGCGGATCACGCATTCGCCCAACTGGATCTGCTCGGCGAGATCAAGCGGGACGAGAAGCGTACATTCTTTCAACGCGGCATCACCGAGTACCCGATGATCGGCGACAGCGTCGAACTGCTCAAGCGCGACGAGTTGCGGCTGATCTACGATATCGCGGGTCCCAACACGATCAACATCGGTTCCCTGCAGCAGGACGCATCGATCGGCGCCTATGTCGACGTCAACGAAATGGTGCGCAAGCACTTCGCGGTGTTCGGAACGACGGGCGTGGGCAAATCGAGCGGCATTGCGCTCCTGCTGCGGGAGGTCCTGAGCGCGCGGCCGGATCTGCGCATCTTCCTGATCGATCCGCACAACGAATACGGCAGCTGCTTCGACGAGCGGGCGTACGTGCTCAACCCGCGGAACCTGAAGCTGCCGTTCTGGCTGTTCAATTTCGAGGAAATCGTCGACGTGCTGTTCGGTGGCCGCGCCGGCGTGCCCGAGGAGCTCGACGTACTCGCCGAGGTCATTCCGCTCGCCAAGGGCGTCTACACCCAGTACCAGAACGCCGACCGCATTGGCCTGAAGCGCATCGATCCCAAGCAGATCGGCTACACCGTCGATACGCCGGTGCCTTATCGCCTGGTTGATCTGATGTCGCTGATCGACGAGCGCATGGGCAAGCTCGAGAACCGCTCCTCGCGCATCATCTATCACAAGCTGCTCTCCCGCATCGAGGCGGTCCGCAACGACCCGCGCTACGCCTTCATGTTCGACAACGCCAATGTCGGCGGTGACACCATGGCCGAGGTGATCAGTCATCTGTTTCGCCTGCCGGCCAACGGCAAACCGATGACGGTGATGCAGCTCGCCGGCTTCCCGGCCGAGGTCATCGATTCCGTCGTCTCGGTGCTCTGCCGTATGGCCTTCGACTTCGGCCTGTGGAGCGACGGCGTTTCGCCGATGCTGTTCGTCTGCGAAGAGGCTCACCGCTACGCCTCCGCCGATCGCAATGTGGGCTTCGGGCCGACCCGCAAGGCGGTGTCGCGCATCGCCAAGGAAGGCCGCAAATACGGCGTCTATCTCGGCCTCATCACCCAGCGCCCCGCCGAGCTCGACGCCACCATCATCTCCCAGTGCAACACGCTGTTCACGATGCGCCTTGCCAACGAGCGCGACCAGGCGCTGCTGCGCGCCGCGGTGTCGGATGCGGCCGCGAACCTGCTTTCGTTCGTGCCCTCGCTCGGCACCCGAGAAG
>JBJMSU010000238.1:0-17717 GCA_045801465.1 Xanthobacteraceae bacterium
GGCGGCGACAATCTCGCCGCGACGTTTTCGCCCGAGCTCGCCGACCTCGCGATCTACGTCATCGACGTCGCCGCGGGCGACAAGATCCCGTCGAAGGGCGGTCCCGGCATCACGCGCTCGGACCTGCTCGTCATCAACAAGATCGATCTCGCGCCTTATGTCGGCGCCTCGCTCGCCGTGATGGAGCGTGATGCGAAGCGCATGCGCGGCGCGCGTCCGTTCGTGTTCACCAATCTGCGCCACGCGGAGGGCGTCGACGACATCGCGCGCTTCATCATCGAGCGCGGTGGGCTTGCTGCGTTGTAGGCTGGGTTGAGGCGCCGCGCTCGGCTTGCGAACTGGGACGCTGCATGGCGCGCCGAAACCCACCAGCGGCGCAACCGATGACAGTGGTTTTTCGGCGCGCGCCGCTGCGAGATCATCGCGAGGCCCCATGACGCGCCTCAACCCACCGTACACTCGTTCAATAAATCGTCCACAGGCCGGGTGTTGCCAGCTCCAGCAGGTGCCTGTCGGGATCGCGAAAATAGATGCTCTTGCCGCCACGGCGCCAGTCGGTGCGGCCCTCGATCGCCACCCCGTGGCTGCGTAGGTGTTCCTCCCATCTCGGCAGCTCTTCGGCGCCGATCGCGAACGCGATGTGCAGCGGTCCGCTGCCGTCGTGCGGCGGGATCGTCCCGCCCGGCATGTGCACCGTCTCGCGCGAGGAGCCGCGCCGAAACAGGAGCAGCACGCTGCGGGGTCCGACCGCATAGGCGCGCAGCCGCGCATCGTCGTAGATCGAGGAGAGGCCGAGAACCTCTTCATAGAACCGCCGCGCCCGCTCGATGTCATCGACATAGAGCGCGGTTTCCAGAACGCCGTTGAGCGTCGGCATGATCTCCTCCAGGGCACGTGTCCCGTGCGCAGCGCCCAAAGCGCGTTTACGCGCGTCTTCGACGCGCTATGGCCAAGCGGTGCGCTGCAGACACGGCACACCGGTTCGTCTGACTGAAATCAACCGGTGCACCGCTCCGCAACAGTTTCGCGCTGCACCGCATCGGGACACGCGGGGCAGCTTACCCGCTCACGTTGTCACACCTGGGGGAAGCCGCGCGGGAAGTCATGCAGCCGCTCGATCCCGGTCTTGGTGATCAGCACCATCTCGCCGGTCTGCACGCCGGCCTTGTGATCGCGCGTCACCACGTTCGGCTGAATGACCACCGTCTGCCCGGCGCGGAACGGCTCCTCCGGGATCGGCCCGGCCGGCCGGCTCTGCGAGCCCAGAATCGGCGGCAGGTATCCGCCGCCATAACCATGCAGAAGATCGTCGATGATGGTGAAGCCCGCCTCCTCGATCACGCTCGACGCCGCGATCACCTGCGCCGGCGTGGCACCCTCCTTCAACACATTGGCGATCGCGTCGAATGCGGCATCGGCCGCCTTGTGAAGCTCGCGGAAGAGCGGCGGCGGCTCCTCGCGGACCGCAAAGCTGCGCAAGACCTGACCGGAATGGTCCCAGAACGCGGCGCTGATCTCGGCCACGACAGCGTCGCCGGCGTGCACGCGTCGTGTCGAGGGGAACTGACGCGGGACCGGAACCTGCGGGTCATGCATCGAGGTGACACCGAGATAGTGGATGACGTTGGTGCCGCCCTCGGCCACATACGTGCGCTCGATGAGGTCGCCGAGCTGGCGCTCGCTCAAGCCCGGCTTGAGACCGTCGCGCAGGCCGCTCATGCCGCGGTCGCTCAGCGCCGCGCCGATGCGCAGCCAATCGATCTCCTCGGTCGACTTGACCGCCCGCAGCCGCGCATAGGCACGGTTCAGGCTCACGACCTTGCCGAACCGCGCGGCCAGCGGCGCATGCTGCTCGAATGTCAGCGGTCCGATCACGCCGATACGGTCCGGGCGCGCGCCGCGCTCACCGAGCACCTCGATGGCCTTGCCGATGCACGATTGCCCGCCCCATTCCACGCGCTCGGCCTGGTCGGCAAGCTCGCGCGCCAGCACCGCGTGATTGACGTATTGCACGAACAGCGCGTCAGGCTTTCCCGGCGAGAGCACGCCGACCGCCTCGGCCGTCGCCGGCCATTGGGTCAGCCACTGCACCGCCGATCCGGAGCGATTGAGGCCGCAGAACACGAGGTGCTCGAGCTCGGCCTCGGCGAGGAGGGCTTCGATCGCGGCGCGCCGGCGCGCCATCTCGGCGTCGCTGAAGCGCGGATACTCGACCTCGACGATACGGCGCAGGTGCGGCGGCAGCGATTGGGAAAAATAGACCGGCATGACTCGGCACGTCCCCGGCATCGACAGGCTGGTCTGCAGCAATTAGCATCATGAAAATGGCGAAACGAGAGCGGAGCCTGTCGTGCTGGCCCGTAGCATCGAGGAAGCGCTGGCGCCGATCGTGGACGGCTGCACGCTGCTCATCGCGCGCGAGTCGTCCGGCGTCGCCATGGAGGCGACGCGGGCGCTGATCCGCCGCGGCGTGAAGCGGCTGCATCTCGTCGCCTGCCCGACCTCGACGCTGCAGGCCGATCTGCTGATCGGCGCCGGATGCGTGGAGACGATCGAGACCTCGGCGGTGAGCCTGGGCGAATTCGGCCCGGCTCCGCGCTTTACGCAAGCGGCGACCTCCGGCGCGGTGCGCATCATGGATGCGACCTGCCCGGCGCTGCACGCGGCGCTGCAGGCGGCCGAGAAAGGCGTGCCGTTCATGCCGCTGCGCGGCCTCATCGGCTCCGACGTGCTGGCGCATCGGCCCGATTGGCGCGTTATCGACAATCCGTTCGCCGAGGACGACGTCATCGCGCTGGTGCCCGCCGTGAAGGCGGACACGGCGCTGTTCCACGCGCCCATGGCCGACCGCGACGGCAATGTCTGGATCGGCACCAACCGCGAGCTCGTCACCATGGCGCATGCGGCGCAACGTACCATCGTGACCGTGGAGAAGCTGCACGACGGCAGCCTGCTCGACGATCCGCTGCTCGCCGCCGGCACGCTGGCGGGGTTTTACGTGGAAGCGGTGGCGGTGGCTCCGCGCGGCGCCTGGCCATTGCCGCTCGCCGGCCACTATCCGGCAGACGCCGACCATCTTGCCGAATACGCGCGCTTGGCCACCAGCGCCGAAGGCTTCGCCCGCTATCTGGAGCGGCACGTGCATGCCCAGCGCGCCGCCTGAATCCCGGTTTCGTGACGAGGAATTGCTGGCCGACGTGATCGTGCGCCTCATCGGCGACGCGCGTCATGTGGCGGTCGGCAATGCGTCGCCGATTCCGGCGACCGCGGCGCTGACCGTACGCGCCCTCGGCAGCGGCCGGCCTTACGTCTCGCTGCTGGGCAGCGCCCGGCATACGTTCTTCACCGATGGCGGGCGCGAGCTGTTCGACTGTGCCGGCCAGGGCCGCGTCGACGTATTCTTTCTCTCCGGCGGTCAGATCGACGGCGAGGCCAACATCAACCTGGTCAGCATCGGCGACTATCGCTGCCCGAAGGTGCGGTTCCCGGGCTCGTTCGGCGCGGCTTATCTCTACTACGTCGTGCCGCGCGTGATCCTGTTCCGCACCGAGCATTCCCGGCGCACGCTGGTCGAGAGGGTGGATTTCGTCAGCGCGCCGGGGACGAGCCCGCCCGAGGTTCATCGCCCCGGCGGTCCTGTCGCGCTCATCACCAATCGCTGCCTGTTCTCCTTCAATCGCGCGCGCAGGCGCTTCGTTCTCGCGAGCGTGCATCCCGGCCACACGGTCGAAGAGGTGGTCGAGCACACGGGCTTTTCATTCGATCGACCGCACGACGTGCCGACCACCTCGCCGCCCTCGGCACAAACCTTGCAAGTGATGCGCGGCGTCGTGGCGCACGAGCTCAGCGAGGTCTACCCGCAGTTCGCCGCCACAGTCTTCGGCACCGAGCAGCGCCGCGCGTGTTGACAAAGATGCAAAATCTCAGGATCGACGGCGAGCTTCTGTGGAGCGATCTGATGCAGACCGCCGCGATCGGCGCCACGCGGAATGGCGGCATCTGCCGTCTCACTCTCACCGACCTCGACCGGCAGGTGCGCGACTGGTTCAAGGCGCGTGCCGCGGCGCTCGGCTGCACGGTAACGGTCGACGACATGGGCGCCATGTTCGCGCGTCGGCCGGGGCAGCGGTCGGACGTGCCGCCGATCGCCATGGGCAGCCATCTCGACACGCAGCCCTCCGGCGGCAAGTTCGACGGCGCGCTTGGCGTGCTCGCCGCACTCGAGGCTCTACGCACCCTACACGAAGCCGGATACGAGACGTTCGCCCCGATCGAGGTCGTCAACTGGACCAATGAGGAGGGGGCGCGCTTTGCACCCGCCATGATCTCCTCCGGCGTGTTTGCGGGCGTGTTCGACCGCAACTGGGCCGCGGCGCGCGAGGATCGTGCCGGGGTGAAATTCGGCGATGCGCTCGACGCGATCGGATATCGCGGGGCGGAGAAGTGTGGCACCCATCCGCTGTCGGCTTTTTTCGAGCTGCATATCGAGCAGGGTCCGATCCTCGAAGCCGAGGCCAAGGACATCGGCGTCGTGACCGGCGTGCAGGCCATGCGCTGGTACGAGATCAGGGTCAGCGGCCGCGATTCCCATGCCGGCACCACGCCGATGCATGCGCGTCGGGATGCGCTTCTGTGCGCGGCGCGCATCGTCGAGCAGGTCAATGCGGTGGCGGAAGCGCACGCGCCGCTGGCGGTCGGAACCGTGGGACTCTTGGAGGTGAAGCCGAATTCGCCGAATGTCATTCCCGGCGCCGTGTTCTTCACCGTCGACTTCCGCCATCCCGAGACGCAGGTGCTCGACTCCATGGAGCAGATGTTGACCACGCTGACCGATCAGGTGTGCGGCGCAGCCGGCGCTGGCGTGGTGGTGACGAAGATCTGGGACCAGCCTCCGGTCCGTTTCGATTCCGAATGCGTCGCCTGCGTGCGGGCGGCGGCCGAGGCGTCGGGTTTTTCCACCCGCGACATCGTGTCCGGCGCCGGCCACGATGCCGCCTATGTGGCGCGTGTCGCGCCCACGGCGATGATTTTCGTGCCGTGCCGCGACGGCATCAGTCACAACGAGGCCGAATTTTCGGCGCCCGAGCAATGTGCGGCGGGTGCCCAGGTGCTGCTCCAAGCCGTGCTCAATTATGATCGATCATTGGCCGAGCGGCTCGGCGCGCTGCGGTAACGCAGATTTCCCCACAATGCCGGGAACCAGCCGCCGCGGCGATCATTGTCATTAAACGCGCCTTTGCGCGCCTTTTTTCTTTTGCGAAAGCCTCGGGAGGAGGCGGTTGTGAACATCAAATCGATTCGGATTCCGGGCGTCAGCGCGCTGGCGCTTTGTGCCGGGCTGTTCGCATTGGCCTATCCGGCGAACGCCATCGACCCGATCAAGATCGGCGTCATCGCGGCGCCGTCGCCCGGCGCGGAATGGCAAAGCCAGCAGCGACGCGAAGGGCTGCAGATCGCGCTGAAGATCGTCAACGATGCGGGCGGTGCACTCGGCCGCCCCATGGAACTCGTGTTTGCCGATGCGCCGGGCGCGCCCGATGCTGCCGGTGCAGTCGTCGAAAAGCTGATCACCCAGGACTAGGTTGCTGCCGTCCTTGGCGGCGCCGACAGCGCGGCCGCGCTCGCCAGCGTCGAAGTGGCCCATCGGCACAAAGTCCCCTACATCGCCGGCGCACGGTCGCGGGCGATCGCGGCAAAACTTTATCCCGAGGTCTACAATCCCGGTATCTCCAACAGCCAGATCGCCGCCGCCATTGCCGAGGCGATGAAAGCGCTCGGCGTCAAACGCGTCGTGGCGTTCACCGAGAACACCGACCCCGGTGTCGAGCTTGCCAACCTTCTTGCTCACCAGCTCAACAGCAACGAGCTCGCCATTCAATATTCGTTCGAGACGCTTGATCCGGCCGCGAAGGATTTTGCGTCCGCGTTGCAGCCGCACAAGGCCAATCCGCCCGATGCGATCATCCAACTGATGCGATCGCCGGCTGCCTACGGCCTGATCGATCAGCTGCATCAGCAGGGCCTCGCCCCATCCGCCAAGACCTGGCTCTATGACGGGGCCGCCCTCATGGAAGACCCGGCGTTCTGGCAGAACATCAGCGAGGCGGCGCGCGGGATGCTTGTCTTGAGCGGCTACCACCCGAAGACGACGCTGCCCGAATTCGGGCGAAAGGTCGCCGACGCCTATGGGGCGAACGCCAACAAGGACCCCACGACCGTCGTGTTCGAGGCTGCCGACAGCTTGCTCGTGGTCGCCGAGGCGATCAAGTCCGGCGGCTCGAGCGAGCCAGAGGCGATCGCGAAGGCGCTCGAGAGCCTCAAGTGGACGGGTACGCGCGGCAAGATCGCCTTCTCGGCCGAGAAGAATGACGACAAGTATCACCAATGGCTCGACGCACCCGCCGTCACCTTCCAAATCACGGCCGTGAAGCAGGCGTTGGGCGACACCAATCTCATCCAGACGCCCGGACAGCCGTTCGATGCCGCGCGGGTCGAAAAGCCGAAGTGAACCTCGGTCGTTCCTGCGCCAAGCGGGAACCCACGACCACCCACCCAGCGAGATAGCTCCGACGGTGTTCCCCCGCCTCCGCGTCGGGCGGGCATGGGTACCCGCCTTCGCGGGGACGACTGGTGACGCTCAGCGCAACAATGCCGCGATCCAATAGAACAGCGCCGCAATGGCTCCCGTTGCCGGGATCGTGATGATCCACGCGAGCACGATGTTGTAGGTCACGTTCCAGCGCACCGAGGACACCCTGCGCGCGGCGCCGACCCCGATGATCGAGCCGGTGATCGTGTGCGTGGTGGACACCGGAACGCCCAGATACGTGGCCATGAACAGCGTGATCGCGCCGCCGGTCTCGGCACAAAATCCCTGCACCGGCGTGAGCCGGGTGATTTTCGAGCCCATCGTCTTCACGATGCGCCAGCCTCCGGCCAACGTGCCGAGGCCCATCGCCGCCTGGCACGTCAGCACCACCCAGAACGGCACGTGAAAGTCGCTCCCGAGGTAGCCTTCGGCGTACAGCAGCACGGCGATAATGCCCATGGTCTTCTGCGCGTCATTGCCGCCGTGGCCGAGGGAATAGAGGGAGGCCGACACGAATTGCAGGTTGCGGAAGGTGCTGTCGACCGCATAGGGCGTGGAGCGGACGAACATCCAGGAGACGATCAGAACCAGAAACAGCGCCAGGATGAATCCGGTGAGGGGCGAGAGGACGATGGCGGCTGCGGTCTTGCTGACGCCGCTCCAGACGATGCCGCTGAAGCCGACCTTTGCCCAGCCGGCACCGATCAGGCCGCCGACCAGCGCATGCGAGCTGCTGGATGGAATGCCCAACAGCCAAGTGACGACGTTCCAGATGATCGCGCCCATCAGCGCGCCGAACACCACCTGGGCGTCCACCACGTGGGCGGCGACGATGCCGGTGCCGATGGTCTGGGCGACGTGGAGCCCGAAGAACAGGAACGCGATGAAGTTGAAGAAGGCCGCCCAGAACACCGCATAGCGCGGTTTCAGCACCCGCGTCGACACGATGGTGGCGATCGAATTCGCGGCATCGTGCATGCCGTTGAGGAAGTCGAACGCGAGCGCAACGAAGATCAAGCCGATCAGGAGCGGCAGCCCCAGCGCAACGCCGTCCGTCATGTCTCACACATGCTCGATCACGATGCCGTGGATCTCGTTGGCCACGTCGTCGAAACGGTCGACCACCTTCTCCAGGTGATCGTACACCTCGTTGCGGACGAAGAAGCCCATCGGGTCGGCGGTCGAGGCCTGGTAGAGCTCCTTGAGGCCGGTGTCGTGCACCTCGTCGGCACGGCCTTCGAGCGCCGAGATCTGTTCCGTGATGGCGCTCAGGCGGCCGGCCTCCCGGGTGATCGAGCTGAGCAGCGGCACGGCCTCGCGCACCAGACCGGCGCATTTGACGATGTCCTCCGCCATCTCCTTCATCTGCGGCGTGAAGCTCGTCACGTTGAACAACATGATGGTCTTGGCGGTCTTCTGCATCTGGTCGATCGAGTTGTCCATCGCGGTGATCAGATCCCTGATGTCTCCGCGGTCGAACGGCGTGATGAAGGTGCGGCGCACGGCGATGAGCACTTCGCGCGTGCAGACATCCGCGTCCTGCTCGCGGTCCATCACGATCTGGTAGTTGCGCGGAATGGCGTCGGCCCCTTCGAGCATGGCGCGCAGCGCCTCGGCGCCGGCGACGATCGCCTCCGAGTGGCGCGCGAACAGCTCGAAGAAGCGTTCTTCCCTGGGCAGCAGCTTGTGGAACCAGCCGAGCATGAGTGACATGTCCTGCGCCATCGACTCGAGGCGGACGACAGTGTAGAAACTGGCGCGGCCAAAGTCTTGGCCCCCGCCGCCATTTCCAACAGGCACGCACGCGAAACGAGAGTCCCTGGTGCCGTCAAGGTCGGCAAGGCATGAATCTCTGCGCATGTCGTGCATGGCATAGGCTTACACTTATCCTGCTGACCCGCATCTCAACGCGCGACCGGTCGCGGCCGGGCACGCCGCCGCCTCACGCGAATGTGAGAAACGGCCCAAGCTGACGTCTGCGCGGTTTGTGGCCAAGATTTGCCGCACCAAGTCGCCGGCGCTCGTCACGGCGAAGTGGCGGCAACATCGCCATTCATCTGAGAAGACTTGCATTTGCCGATGATCGTCTTGCCTCGCCGCGACGCGTCGGAGGGCGCCAGCGGACCACGATCGGCCGGCGAGATTTCCCCAGGCATGCGCGATGCGCGAGGCTGGCGCGAATTCCTGAGGGAGCACATATACCGGATTAAGCGTTAGGTTAAGGACAACCCAGAGTGAATCGATGCGTCTCCTCATCGGCATTTTCATTGCCTTCGTGGCCGCGGTCGTTGCCTACGATCTCGGCTTGCGGCTGCCGATCGACCTGGGGCTCCAGTTCGGTCTCGTCGGCATTCTCGGCCTCGCCTCTTGGGGCATCATCAGCCGCCTCTCCGACGACGAGCACGCCCACCACCATCACTGACGACATCCAGGCTTCGGCGCGCCTTGCTGCCGGGCGTCGTTGCTCGTGCGTCGATGTGCGGTGATCACTCCGCCAGCGCTCACCCTTACCGTCACCCTCTCTTGCCCACGCTGTACAGCAGCGAGCTGCGCAGCGGCGCCATTCCGTCGGCCTTGCGATGACGTCTTTTCCTTTCGCGATCCGCTATAGTCGGCCAGGCGGGCACAGCGAGGGAGGAAGGAGCGTGTTGATCGACATCTATTGTCACATCTATCCGGACCGCTTTTTTCAGGAAATGAACAAGATGTCGCCGAAGCTCGGGAACATCGGGCAGCGGCTGCGCGGCGTGACCAAGCTGTTCGACCTCGACGCGCGTTTCCGCGAGATGGATGAGTTCGGCGACTACCGGCAGATCATCTCCCTCCCCAATCCGCCAATCGAAGACATCGCCGAGGGCGAAGCGGCACAGATGCTGGCGCGCGTCGGCAATGACGCGATGGCGGAGCTGTGCGCGCGCCATCGGGACCGGTTTCCGAGCTTCGTTGCGGCCGTCTCGCTTGCCGACGTCGACTCCGCCGTCGAGGAGTGTCACCGCGCCATCAAGGAACTCGGCGCGCGCGGTGTCCAGATCTTCACCAACATCGCCGGCCGCCCGCTCGATTTGCCCGAGTTCCACCCGTTCTTCGCCGTCATGGCGGACTACGATCTGCCGATCTGGCTGCACCCGGCGCGCACCGCCGCCATGACGGACTATCCGGCCGAACCGAAGTCGCGCTACGAGATGTGGTGGTGCTTCGGCTGGCCCTATGACACCTCTGTGGCCATGACCCGGCTCGTCTTCTCCGGCCTGTTCGATCGCCATCCTGGCATCAAGATCATCACCCACCATCTCGGCGGCATGGTGCCGTACTTCGACGGCCGGGTGGGGGCGGGCCTCGACGTGCTCGGGAGCCGCACGTCGGACGAGGACTATTCCCAGGTGCTCCCCTCGCTCAAGCGGCCGCACCTCGATTATTTCCGCGATTTCTATGGCGATACCGCGATGTTCGGCGGCAAGCACGGCTTGAGTTGCGGCCTCGATTTCTTCGGTGCGGACCATGTGGTGTTCGCCACCGACACGCCGCTCGGCCCGATCCGGCCGACCATCGAGGCCGTCGATCGGCTCGCTCTTGCGCCGGAAGAGCGCGACAAGATCATGGTGGTCAATGCGGCAAAGCTCTTGAAGATGAAGTTCAATTAGCGCACGTGCGCACCGGTTCAACGACGACAACACGCGCCGCTGATGAAATGAATCGAGAGCACATGACCGACCGCAAGGACGACCCGGCGTTTCTGTACTTCCCGCAGAACTATCGCTGGTCGATGGGGCTGCTCATCTGCCTTTCGGGCGCGCCGTGGGTGGGCATCGAGATCGACGAGGTCAATCGCGTCGGCCGCGCGCTGCGCGACCGTGTCGGCGACGACGATGCCTGGTTTGCCGAATGGACGCGCATGGGCGACAAGATCGTGGCGCGCGGACGCGCGGAGGAAAGCGAGGGCCACAAGCTCACGATGGCGGCCTGCTTCATGCGCGCCGCCCGCTATTACCAGACCGGCGAGCGCTTCCTGCAGCCAAAATCGCCGGCCGGCCTGGAGGTGTACCGGCGCTCGGTCGACATCTTCCGCGCCGCCGCGGCGCTGATGCGCCGGCCGCGGATCGAGCCGGTCGAGATTCCGTACCAGAATACGAGCCTGCCCGGCCTGCTGGTCCATCCCGATCCGGAGGTCAATGGTGCAAGGCCGGCCCCCGCGATGGTGTTCTTCGACGGGTTCGACGTCACCAAGGAGCTGCAATACGGCTATGGTGTCCCCGATCTCGCGGCGCGCGGCGTCGGCTGCCTGATCGTCGATGGCCCGGGCAACGGCGAGAGCGTGCGGTTCCGCAACCTGCCGCTCATCGCCGAAACCGAGCGATACGCCACGCCGGTCTATGAATATCTCGCCACCCGTCGCGAGTTCGATCCCAAACGGATCGGCGTGATGGCGCTGAGCCTCGGCGGCTACTACGCGCCGCGCGCCGCTTCGCTCGAGCCGCGTTTTGCCTGTTGCGTCGCCTGGGGTGCGCAATGGGATTATTACGAGGTGTGGGCGCGCCGCTTGGAGCAGCTCGAATCCGGCGCGGTGCTCTCGCTCTCGGTCCCGCCCGAGCATCTGCAATGGGTGCTGGGCGTCGACAGCAACGACGCCGCGCTGGACGTGCTCAAAGGATTCCGGCTCGACGGCATCGTGCAGAAGATGACGTGCCCGTTCCTGCTGGTGCATGGCGCCGGCGACGAGCAGATCCCGCTGGCGACGGCGGAGACATGCTTCCACGCGGTGGGCTCCAAACAGAAGACTCTCAAGGTGTTCACCAAGGAGGAAGGCGGCTTCCATCACTGCCAGGTCGACGACGTCACTATCGGCCTGCACTACATGTGGGACTGGATCGCCGACGTGCTGCAGCCGGGCAGGTGAGGGTGCGAAGCGACGGCCGACGGCGGGTGCGGCGTTTCACGACCGACAGGATTAAAGCGAAGCCGCATGCCGCGCGCGACGCCGGCGCTATCGGTCATGCTTTGAGGCGCTCGGCCGTGCTCGTGGCGTATGCCTGGCCGGGGGCGCGCAGGGGAAGCGTCATGCAAATCGTCGTGCCCTTTCCGGGCGCGGAGTGAAGCGCGATCCGGCCGCCGAGCTGTTGCGTCACCAGGTTGTGCACGATGTAGAGGCCGAGCCCGGTACTGCCCTGCGCCCGTCGGGTGGTGAAGAACGGATCGAACACGTGACGCTGAACGTCATCCGGAATGCCGCTGCCGTCATCGGAGAAATCGATCTCGACCTGCTCCCTCCCGGCGCGATGTGCCTTGATCCGCACGTGTCCGCCGGACACGTCGGCGAAGCCGTGGACGACGGCGTTGAAGATGAGGTTGGTCAGCACCTGCCCGTAGGCGCCCGGGTAGCTGTCGAGGGTGATGTCGGAAGGCATTTCGAGGATCAGCGCATCCCGGGATTTCGGCAGGCCCGGCCGCACGCTGGCCACGATCTGCTCGGTCACGAGCTTGAGGTTGAATGTGCGCCGATCGGCGAGGCTGCGGTCGACCGCGACTTGCTTGAACGACTGAACGAGCTCTCCGGCGCGTTCGAGATTCGCGACGAGCTGGTTCGCAGCTTCGCGGCAAGACTCGGTGAAGTCGGCGAGCAGCGAACGGCGCACCGGGCCCGAGGCGATCTGATCGGAGAACGCCGCGCATCGGTGCGCGAGCGTCGAGGCCACCGTCAGGCTGATGCCGATCGGGCTGTTGATCTCGTGGGAAACCCCGGCGACGAGACCGCCGAGCGCGGCGAGCCGCTCGGTCTCGATGAGATAGCGTTGCGTTTCGCTGGCGTGCAGAGCGGCTTCGGCCATCCTCCTCTTGTCGCGGATTTCCGCAAACAGCGCGGCCAGAACCAAGGCGCCGATCGTCACCAGGAGAATGCTCACCTGGGCCGCCACGACGCGCTCGGCCATGGAAAGCGCCGGGTTGCCGAAATAGCCGATGCCGAAGGTGGTCGTCCAAACGATCGTGAGGCTGACGATGAACGCGGCGGCCGCGGCGAAAACCGGCCGGCAACGCGCCGCAAGCCACAACAGCGGCGCAAACAACAATGCGACCGGCCCAACGGTCGCCAAAAGCTCCGACTGCAGGAAAATGGCAAGGCCGCTCACCAGCGCCAGCGCCGCGACTGCCAAGATACCTTCGACGAGCTCGCTCGGCGACGGCCGGTCGCGCCAAGCCGAGGCGAGCTCGATCAGCAGCGGCGCAACCGTGATGATTCCCAGCCCGTCCGATGCGAACCAGTGCTGCCATGTCGCCAAGATCGGCGTCGCCGTGCTGTGAAACAATTTGAATGTGACAGCCCCGCCGATCCCCGAGGCCGCAACCCCCACGATCGCCGCCCCGGCCAATCCCAGCACGTTGCGCAGCTTGCTCAGCCGGAAATCCGCGCCGTAGTAATGCCCGATGAGCCATGCCGTGAGCACGGCTTCCCCGGCATTGCATAAGCCAAAGAGGACGGCGCTCCAGAGATTGCGGTCGCCAAGCAGGTTCGCCACGATGGTTGCCGCCATCGTGCCGACGACGACCGGCCATCGCGCCCGCGACCCAAGCGCGATCAATACGCCGGCGGAGACGCCGGCGGCAGGCCAGAAAACGGCCACGCCCTCAGGCTTGGTCAAGAGAGCAAGACTGAGCCGCGCGGCGACGAAATAGACGATGGCCACCGCAACCGCGAGCGCGATCGAGCCGACCCACCGCGTCAGGTCGATGCCGGTGGACGGCCCAGATTGCCCCTGTTGTCGAAGATTCTGCCGCACTCCGTACTCCCACCGGCAGGACGTCACATTAGTACAAGAAGCGTGACGACGCCGCTACTCCCGCGGGAGAAGCCGGGCGAGATCCCCGTCGGCCAGCAGACCATATTCCATGCGGCAGCCTGGCAGGTGAGTGAACGGGGACCGATCTAATCTAGAATCGGCAGGCGCCTTCGTCGAACGCGATTTCGTTCGATAACGAAAACACTCCGTTCGAGGTCGAGACCAGTTGTTGATCGAAGCAATCGATCGACCCGTGCAATGACGTCGGCGTCGGTCCAATCTCCACCGCGAAATAGGATCAGGCTAGGCTCCATGGCGCCGGTAAGCGCCAGAAGACGCGAGTAGTCGAGATCAGCAGTGATGACGGTTCGTCCCTCGCGCTTCGCGCGCGCGACGATCTCTGTGTCAGACGCTCGCGCCATGCCGATGTCGGACACGTGAATGGCCTCATGCCCGGCGTCGATCAACCATTGCGCTAGAGCTGGCGACAACGGCATATCCACGAGGAACTTCACTTAGGCCAGCTCGATGGTCTCGTCCTCGGCGAGGAAAGCGGCGTAGTGCAGTGCCTCATCGATATCGTCGGATTCGAGGTAGGGATAATTCCGCAGAATTTGCTCTCGCGTCTCGCCCGCAGCCAACAGCCCGAGAAGACGCGCCACCGGGAATCTCAAGCCGCGCACGCAGGGCTTGCCGCTACAGACCGCAGGATCGATGGTGATGCGGGTGAATGTCATGTTGCCAGAATAGATAACGAGGACGAAATAAGCCAGTGCCCGAATAGGTGAAGACGACGTTGCGGATTTTCGCTACAGCCGTGCCAGGAGGGTCAAGGTGCATGGCTCAAGCTCGCTATCTCACCGAAGTCGACGTCGCCCGGCTCGTCACCGTGACGGATGCCATCGTCGTGCTCGAGGAGGCATTCGCGCTGTGGCGCGATCCCGGCACGACCAACCTGCCGCGCCAGCGCGCCATGCTTGCCGCCGGCAGGTTCAATCTCATGGGCGCGGCGTGCGAGAAAAAAAGCATCTTCGGTCTCAAGGCCTATTTCGCCGGCAAGGGCGGCGCGTGCTATCACGTGCTGCTGTATGCCGCCGACGGTGGCGGCCTGCTGGCGATGATGGAAGCCGACCTGTTGGGTGCGTTGCGCACCGGCGCGGCGAGCGGGCTTGCCACCAAGCTCATGGCCAATCCGGATGCGCGCTCGCTCGCCGTCATCGGCGCGGGCAAGCAGGCGCGCACGCAGGCTGCCGCGATCTGCGCGGTGCGGAAGATTGACCGCATCCGGGTGTACAGCCCCACGCGCGAGCATCGCACCGCCTTTGCCTTCGTGCTGGCCGACGAGCTCGGCATCGAAACCGAGCCGGTGGACAGCGGCGAAACTTGCGTCGACGGCGCCGACGTCGTCGTGACCATCACGAAATCCGCCGACCCGGTATGCCGCGCCGAGTGGCTCAAACCCGGCGCGCATGTCAACGCGGCCGGCGCCAACGCGGCCGACCGTCGCGAGCTCGACCCCGAGATCGTGATCCGCGCCGCCTTGCGGGTCACCGACGATCGCGCGCAGGCGCAGGTGGAGGCGGCGGAATTCCGCGATCTGGTCAGCGCCGGGCGCCTCGCCTGGAGCGACATCCACGAGCTCGGCGACCTGCTGACGGGCCGCGTGCGTGGCCGCAGCGCGGCGTCCGACATCACGGTCTACAAATCGCTCGGCATCGCGCTCGAGGACATCGCGTTTGCGGAGCTCATCTATCGCCGTGCGCTCGCCGCCAAGGTGGGCCGGCCGCTCTAGTGCCCCGCTTCCGAAGTTCGTGATACATCGCAGCACCCTCTGGCACGAACTTCGGAAGCTAAGGGGCACTAGCAACTCCATGGTTCTAGTGCCGCTTTTCGATTTGAAGTTCCTAAACGAGCTTGCGGCAATCGCTGTAGGAACTTCAAATCGGCGGCACTACTGCCTGACCCATTGTGGGCGTGGGCCGCCCACCGGAAATCTTTCATTGATTTTGTGAGCAGCGTAATCTGCCGAACCGGAAAGGGCACGGTGGAGCAATGGATTTCGGGATTCGCGGAATTGCGCCACGCCTGAGCGTCATTCTGATGGTGGTGCTGGCTGCCCTGATCGCGCCATCCGCGGTCAGCGCGCAGGATTATCCGTCACGGCCGGTGAAGATGATCGTTCCGGTTCCGGCCGGTGGCATCACCGACGTGCTGGCGCGCATTCTGCAGGAGCCGCTCACGCGCAAATGGGGCCAGCCAATCGTGATCGACAATCGGCCGGGCGCCGGCGGCAATCTCGGCACCGAGGCGGCGTTCAAATCCGACCCCGACGGCTATACGGTGCTGTTCTCGATCCCGGGGCCGTTCACGGTCAATCCGACGCTCTATCAGAAACTCAATTTCGACCCGTCCGAATTCGTGCCGGTCGCGCTGCTGGCGACCATTCCGACCGCGCTGATCGCCGGCCCCAAGGTGCCGGCGCGGACGCTTCCCGAATTCATCGCCTATGCACGCGCGAATCCTGGGAAGGTCACGGTCGCGACCCAGGGGCCCGCGACCACGTCGCATCTGACGTCGGAATGGTTCCAGCAGGTGGCCGACGTCAAGTTCGTCACCGTCCCGTACCGCGGCTCAGCGCCGGCGCTGCAGGGCATGCTCGCCGGCGACGTCGACGTCATGTTCGACAATCTCGGGGTCTCGCTCGCCCTGGTGAGGGAGGGGCGGCTCAAGGTGCTGGCGGTCGCGACCGAGAAGCGCCTGGCGAGCGTGCCCGATGCAGCAGCGATCGCTGAGACGCTGCCCGGCTTCGTGTCCGCGACCTGGGTCGGCGCCTTCCTGCCGCCGAAGACGCCGAAGCAGATCGCCGACAAGCTGACCGCCGACTTCACCGAAGCGGTGCGCGAGCCGCAGGTCGCGCGGCGGTTTCGCGATCATGCCTCCGAGCCGGCCGGCCTTGCGCCCGAGGCGACCGCGGCGTTCGTGCGCAACGAGGCGGAGCGCTGGAAGAAAGTCATCCACACGGCGGGCATCAAGCTGGATTGAACTCTCGTCGTCCCCGCGCAAGCGGGGACCCATAACCACAGGCGGAGAATATATTGCACAGTCGACGTTCATAGGTTCCCGCCTTTTGCGGGAACGACCGGATAGGCAACATGCAGCGCAGCACCGAGCGAATCCTCACCACTCATGTCGGCAGCCTGCCGCGGCCGCCCGATCTGCTGCAGATGGTGCAGAACGGCGCCGCATTCGATCCGCCGGCAAATGCCGCCCGCCTCCGCGCCGCCGTGAACGAGATCGTCAAGAAGCAGATCGAGCTCGAGCTCGACGTCATCGACGACGGCGAATTCGGCAAGCCGAGCTTCGTCTCCTATGTGAACGAACGGCTCGGCGGCTTCGAGGTCGATCCGAGCCCCAGCCCGAGCCCATGGGCGGGATCGCGCGAGGCGGCGTCGTTCCCGGAGTTCTATGGCGAGACACATGTGGCCTCGCGCCAGCACCACATGGTGTGCACCGCGCCCATTACCTACAGAGGGCAGAAGCAGTTGCAGCGCGACATCGACAATTTGAAGGCCGCGCTTCAGGGGGTAAGCCCGGCCGACGTGTTCATGCCGGCGATCTCGCCGTCCAATGTCGAGGACTGGCAGAAGAACGCCTATTACAAGACCCAGGAGGAATTCCTGTTCGCCATCGCCGAAGCGATGCGCGAGGAGTACCAAGCGATCGTCGACGCCGGTTTCCTGGTGCAGATCGACGATCCGCGGCTCGTCACCTATTACATGCTGCGGCCGGACTCGACGATCGAGCAGTGCCGCCGCTGGGCCGAGGTGCGGGTCGAGGCGCTCAATCACGCGCTGCGCGGCATCCCGCCGGAGAAGATCCGCCACCACACCTGCTACGGCATCAACATGGGCCCGCGCGTTCACGACATGGAGCTCAAGGACATCATCGACATCGTCGTCAAGATCCGCGCCGGCGCCTATTCATTCGAAGCGGCGAACCCGCGGCACGAGCACGAGTGGAAGCTGTGGAAGCACGTCGATCTCGACGGCAAGGTGCTTATCCCCGGCGTCATCTCGCACTCCACCGTGCTGGTGGAGCATCCCGAGCTGATCGCCGACCGCATCGTGCGTTTTGCCAATATCGCCGGGCGCGAGAACGTCATTGCCGGCTCGGATTGCGGCTTCGCCACCTTCGCCGGCTCGAAGGAAGTTCACCCCACCATCGTCTGGGCAAAGCTCAAGGCGCTGAGCGACGGCGCGCGGCTGGCGACCAAGCAGCTGTCGGGGAGGTGATTGCACGGCGCGCATTCCGCCCTCATCCTGAGGAGGCCGCATAGCGGCCGTCTCGAAGGATGGGGC
>JBJMSU010000094.1:0-4797 GCA_045801465.1 Xanthobacteraceae bacterium
ACGCAAGTCGGGTGAGGGGGCATTTCCACACGCTCAGGCGCGCGGAGACGCCCCCTCACCCAGATTCCTTCGCTGCGCTCGGAATCCGACCTCTCCCCGCACGCGGGGCGAGGTGGAGCAAGCGGCTTGTGCGTGCCAGAATTGATCGTTCTGAGGTCGTATCACGCTGTACCCGTATGGTCACGACACACCTCTTTCTCATCTCGATCGCCGCGGTCTGCTGTGCGTTCGCCACCGCAGCGTCGGCGCAAACCTATCCGGCCAAGCCGGTCCGCATCGTGGTGGCGTTTGCGCCCGGCGGTCCGGCCGACGTGATGGCGCGCCTGATCGGCAACCGGCTCGCCGCGACGCTCGGCCAGCCGTTCGTGATCGAGAACCGGCCGGGCGCCGGCGGCACGATCGGGGCACGCGCCGTCGCGGAGGCGGAGGCGGACGGCCATACGCTGCTGCTCGCCAACACCAGCACGCTGGTCATCGGCCCTGTCGTCTACAAGAGCGTGGGCTACGATGCGGCCAAGAGCTTCGCGCCCGTGGCGTTGCTCGGGACCACGTCCAACGTGCTGGTCGTGCACCCTTCGGTCGCGGCGCGCTCGGTGGGTGAGCTGATCGCCTTGGCCACGGCGCAGCCCGGAAAGCTGAACTACGCGTCGCCCGGCAGCGGGACGCCGCCGCACCTGATCGGCGAGATGCTCAAGCTCAAGACCGGAACCGAGATCGTGCACGTCCCCTACAAGGGCGGCGGGCCGTCGATGCAGGCCGTGGTGGCGGGCGAAGTGCAGATGACGTTCGAGAATCCGTCGGTCTCGCTGCCGCTCGTCCAGGGCGGCCAGGTCCGCGGGCTCGCGGTGACGAGCGAGAAGCGCAACCCGCAGGCGCCCGACGTGCCGACCATGATCGAGGGCGGCGTTGCCGACTTCGTCTCGCTGTCGTTCACCGGTATGGCGGCTCCCGCCGGCACGGCGGCCGAGATCGTCGGGCGGCTCAACGCCGCCATCAACGACGGCCTGAAATCCGCCGAGATCGAAGCGGCCTTTGCCAAGCTCGCAGTCGAGCCGCGCATCGGATCGCCCGACGACTTCGCCGCGTTCCTGGCGCGGGAACGCGAGCGCTGGGGCCCGGTGATCAAGGCCGCCGGCGTCAAGGTGGAGTGAGCCCCCTTCGTCGTTCCCGCGCAAGCGGGAACCCATGACCACCGACCTCGCGATAAGCTCTCAGCCCGTGGTCACGGGTCCCCGCCTTCGCGGGGACGACCGCCCATGTAGGTCACGCGCTCAATCCTCCATCACGTCGCCCGGGCGCACCGGAGTCTCCGGCGTGAGGCCGTGCTGCTGACGGGCGAGCGTGTCGATGCCGTTCGCCTCCCAGTCGCCGGCGACGGCGCGCCGCGCGAACTCTTCCCAGCCGTCCGTCCATTCGCCCAGCGTGTAGCCGTGCCACGGCGCTTGCACGTTGAGCGGCGGCAGGCCGAGCTCCTCCCACAAGCCGCGCGCGTGCTCCATGAACTCGCGCCGCGGCAGCGCCAGCGGCGGCATCGGGCGCTTGCGCGTGGCGTCGATCAGCAGCCCGGAATCGGTCTTGTTCGGCCCGTACTGCGCGCCCTGGACGCCGCCGCGGTTGGGCATCAGCTGCACGTCGTCGACTGGATTGGTTCGGTAGGCGAGCGACCACAGGACGGCATCCAGGCTCGCCGGCTCGATGTCCTCGCTCACCGCGATGACGATCTTGCCGCAATTGGACTGCAACGTCGCGGCGCCTTTCAGCCCACGCCATACCTCGGTCTGCGGCGTCGCCGCGGCGAACTGCAGGAAGATCACCGGGCGCAGATTGGTCAGCCGCTCGTGCATGACGACCTTGCGGATGCCTTTGATCCCCAGCGCGCCGCGCAGGTGGCTGAGGAACAGCGGCTCGTAGGCCACCTTCTTGACGACGCTCGACTCGCTCGGCGTCACCTGGCTGATGATCGAGGCGAACACCGGCGCGCGCCGGTGCGTGATGGCGGTGACTTGCATCGGCATGTTGAACGCTTCGAGCGCGACATAGCCGTTGCTCTCGCCGAACGGCGCTTCCGGCTCGAGGCGCTCGGGGTCGATCAGCCCCTCGATCACGATCTCGGAATTCGCCGGCACGTCGAGGGGAACGGTGGCGCAGCGCGCCATCGCGATCGGGGCGCCGGCGAGCGCGCCGGCCACGCCGAGTTCGTCGAGATCGACGGCGAGCTTCTGCGGGCCGGTGAACATCACCACCGGGGCGCAGCCGACGACGATCGCGATCGGCATCTTCTCGCGCGTCTTGCGGTACTTCAGCCAGTGCAGATAGCCGCCGGCGCCGGTTGCCTCGCGCGCCACCATGCGCACGGCGAGGCGATCGCTCGCCTTCAGCGCCGCCCGGTAGGTGCCCATGTTCTGGACGCCGCTGTCGGGATCGCGCGTGACGCAGAGCGTGGCGGTGAGATAAGGCGCGGCATCGAAGCCCGGCGTCGAGATCGGCACCGGCAGCCGCGCCAGCCCGCCGCCAGGCGCGGCCAAGGCTTCGCCGGCGATCACCACCTCCTGGCAGCGCGGCGCCGCGACGGTAACGGGTGCCAGCGGATGGGCGATCGCCTGCATCCAGGCGTCGCCGATCTCGGCCACCGGCCGGCCCATGCCCATGGCATAGATCTCGGGCGAGGCGGCAAGCGCGCCCACTGCCACCGGCATGTCGTAACGGCGGCCTTTGCCGTCGACCACGTGGGTGAACAGGAACGCGCGCCGCTCGCGCTCCGGCACGCCGCCGATGAATTGCCAGCGCACCAGCGGGTGCAGCTCGGTGTCCTTGTTGATCGGCCGATCGATGCGCGTGAGCAGCCCGCTCGCCTCGAGATCGGCCAAGTGCTCCTGGAAATCGAGCCGCGGCCGCCCGGTTGCCGCGCGCAGACCGGCCGCATCAGCAGACTTGTCGAGCATATAGGCTCCGCGTCAATCGATTGCGTGAACCGTAGCACGAACCGATCCACGCTGGGCAGCCGACACGTGTCTTGTTCCCTTTTTTGCCGAAGCCACGTCCGTTTCATCCCGGATGCGGTGCAGCGAGCGCCTAGACTAGCGCGAGTGGTGCACCGCTGGTCCGGAATCCAGGAACAGCGCTACCCCGCATGCGCGGCTCGCAGTTTCGCGATGTCGATCTTGGTCATCTGCAGCATGGCTTGCACGACGCGCCGCGATTTTTCCGGATCGGGGTCACTGGCCAGCTCCATCAGCGCCGTCGGCACGATCTGCCACGAGAGGCCGAATTGGTCCTTGAGCCAGCCGCATCGACTTGTTTCGCCGCCGGCGGAGAGCTTGTCCCACAGCTTGTCCACCTCGGCCTGATCTTTGCAGTTCACCACGAACGACACGGCCTCGGTGAACTTGAAATGCGGCCCGCCGTTCAAGGCGGTGAATTGCTGGCCGTCGAGCTCGAATGAAATCGTCATGACGCTGCCCTTTGGCCCCGGCCCGGCCTCGCCATAGCGCGCAACGGTCCCGACCTTCGAATTCTTGAAGATGGAACAATAGAAGCGCGCCGCGTCCTCGGCCTGGGTGTCGAACCACAAGAACGGCGTGATCTTCTGCATGGCAATCATCCTTTGCTGTCGGTGAATTGAGCCGGGCGCCTTTCGACAATCGGACCGCTGCTCGGCCGGGCAACAAACTCCATCCCTCCCCGAAGGGGAGGGTGCCGAGCGCAGCGAGGCGGGTGGGGACTCGATACGCCCGCTTGTTCCCCCACCCGTCCGCCTCCGCTTCGCTCCGGCGGCCACCCTCCCCCTTCGGGTGAGGGATGGAGCGAGCTGCACGTCGGCGTAACGCAATCCTCCTGCATTCAGTCCAAAGGACGATCGCGCCGCGGGCGTCCCGACAGCGGTGATGGATTTTTTTAGCCGCCGAGATATCCGGCGGCGAGATGGCCGGAACACCCCCGGGACGAAGTGCCCGGGGCGGCCATCACGAAGCAGGATGGGGCTTCAGCGCCGGCCTGCGGCCGGCCCCGAACCGCAGGGAACGTCAATTCACCTTCTGGGCGCTGCGCACGAAGGCGGCGAGCTCGGCGTTGAAGCGCGGCGGGTCCTCGAAGAACGGCGAATGGCCGATGCCCTGATAGACCGAGAGCTTGGCGCCGGGGATCATCTTTGCCGTGTATTCGGCGGCGATGAGGTTCGAGTTCTTGTCCTCGGACCCATGGGTCACCAGCACGGGGAGCTTCAGGCTCTTCAAGAGGTCGTCGATCTCGAGCGTTCGGCCGCCCAAGCCGCGGCGCACCTGTGGCGGCACCATCATGTTGAAGGAGAGCATCGTTTCGAACTCCTCCTGGGTCGGCTGCTTGGAGAAGCAGTCGCGCACGAAGGCGCGCGTCGCCGCGATATTGACGGCGAGGTCATCCGAGGCCATGAGCGGGAGGTTCTTGAGGTTGGGGCCGACGAAGCTCGGGTCGGACTTCTGGCCGGCATCGACGTAGTTGAGACCGGCAAGCCTGGCGGTGCCGTGCGTCTTCAAGTAATCCGCCATGATGCGGCCGCCGTAGGACCAGCCGACCAGCACCGGGCGCTTGAGCCCGGTCGCGTCCATCACGGCCTGAAGCTCGTCGCCCCACGCCTTCGAGTCGCGGTAGCGTTCGGCCTCGAACGGCTTGTCAGAATTGCCGTGACCGCGCAGGTCGTAGGTCACCATATGAAACTCGTTGGCGAGCTCGCTGGTGACTTGCTTGATCCACGACAGGTGGCTCTGCGAAAAACCATGAATGAAGATGATTTCCGGCCCGTTGGGATTGCCCCAGTCCTGC